>VMTI01000269.1 GCA_013791675.1 bacterium
CTCAATTATTTTTTTTGCGAAATCAATTATCTTTTTCTCGTCGGGATTGCCTATGTTAACAGGCTTATTTTCGGAGCTTCCGAAAAGCATGTAAATGCCTTCCACGAGGTCGTCTATATAGCAGAAACTTCTCGTCTGGGAACCATCGCCAAAAACAGTCAGAGCTTTTCCTTCAAGAGCCTGATTGATCAGCTCGGGAACAACTCTGCCGTCATGAGCTCTCATTCTCGGCCCATAAGTGTTGAAAATTCTTATGATTCTGGTGTCAACGCCATGGGTATAATGATACGCCATGACCAGAGCCTCGGAGAACCTTTTTGATTCGTCGTAAACGCCCCTCGGCCCCACGCAGTTGACATTTCCCCAGTATTCCTCTTTCTGCGGATTTACGAGAGGGTCGCCGTAAACCTCGGATGTGGAAGCCATGAAAAAAACGGCTTTTTTGGCTTTCGCGAACCCCAGCGCTTTGTGCGTACCGAGAGACCCCACTTTCAAAGTCTGTATAGGGAATTTAAGATAATCAACCGGCGAGGCACAGGAAGCCAGATGCAGTATGCCGTCCACTTTCCCGTCAACATAAATGTAATTTGTCACATCATATTCAATGAAAGAAAAATTTTTGTTATTAAACAGATGCTTTATGTTCTCAAGCGAGCCTGCAATCAGATTATCCATGCATATAACCTCAGCGCCCTCTTTCAAAAACCTGTCACATAAATGCGAACCTATGAAGCCGGCTCCGCCGGTGATAACAATTCTCATAGTCTTCCCACCCCCCTGTAAAGAAACCCCAGCTTCTTCATTCTTTCCGGGTCATAAAGATTTCTGCCGTCTATAAGAGCCGGAACCCTCATAAGCGATTTCACCTTTTTCATATCGGCATGAGCGAACTCGTCCCATTCCGTGAGAAGCATAAGCGCGTCCGCGCCTTTGACGGCCGATAAGGCCGAGGCATATTTAAGATTTTTATTTTTCCCTAATATTTTTCTGAAACCGTCCATGGCGACAGGATCGTAAACACATACCTGCGCGTCAAATTTCAAAAGCTCCCTGACAATATCTATGGCGGGAGCATTACGCAAATCATCTGTGTCAGGCTTGAAAGCGAGCCCCCACACGGCGATCTTTTTTCCCTCTATGTTCCACACTATGTCTCTGAGTTTGTCTATCACCGTCATACGCTGCCGCTCGTTTATACCGTACACTTCTTTTAACAAATTAAAATCTATACCCGCTGTCCGGGCCATGTGAATAAAGGCGAGAACATCTTTCGGGAAACACGAGCCGCCAAAACCTATTCCGGCGTCGAGAAAACGGCCGCCTATTCTTTTATCCAGCCCCATTGCCAGAGAAATATCTTTTATGTCCGCTCCCACCCTTTCGGCGATATTGGCGACGACGTTGATAAAAGAAATTTTTGTCGCGAGAAAAGAGTTGGACGCGTGTTTTATGAGCTCCGAAGTTTCCGTGTTTGTCACAATCAACGGAGCTTTTATGGGAGCGTAAATTCTGCGCATAAGCTCCTCGGCTTTTTTACTTTCAACACCTATTACTATTCTGTCGGGTTCAAGAAAATCACCTATGGCTTTTCCCTCCTTCAAAAACTCCGGATTGGATACAACGTCAAAAGGCATATTTTGCCTATTATATATTTTGACCGTCTGTTTTATTTTCCGGCCGGTTTGGGCGGGAACGGTGGATTTCTCGACAATCACTTTATAGCCGTTCATTGAAAGCGCCACTTCCCTGGAAACCGCCTCCACATACTGAAGGTCACAGGAGCCGTCCGGCCTGGGCGGAGTGTTGACAGCTATAAAAATAGCTTCTGAAACGGGCACAGCTTTTTTAATGGAATCCGAAAAAGAAAGCCTGCCGTTTTTCATATTTTTTTTCAAAAGCTGAGCAAGGCCGGGCTCATAAATCGGGATTATCCCCTTTTTAAGTTTTTTTATTTTTTCCTTATTGTTGTCAATGCAGATAACACTGTGCCCTATTTCAGCGAAACATATGCCGCTGACAAGCCCCACATATCCGGATCCGACAATAGCAATTCTTACGCCCTTGCGGTTTGAGGCTTTTTTTGATTTTTTATTTTTCATTTTTCATTAAACTCCTTATGAATCTTCTTTTATTTCCGTTTTTAAGAATAGCCGTACCTACGAGAAAAGAATCAAAGCCTGCATCCAGCGCCGCGTCTATATCGCGCCTGGTTTTCACGCCGCTCTCACACACAAGCGTTTCCGCCTCCACTTTTCCGGCAAGGGCCTCCGCGGCCGCAAAATTAATTTCACCGCTCTTAAGATTTCTCGTATTTATCCCCAGCACGGGTATCTTCATACCCTTTATTTTTTCCGCATCAGCCGTGCCGTAAAGCTCCACAAGAGGCGTCATGCCAAGCTTCTTTGTCAAATCAAAAAGCTTTATTAATATATCTTTTTCCAAAATCCTCGCTATCAGCAGCACAGCGTCCGACCCGTAATATCTGGATTCGTAAATCTGATATTCCGAAAAAATAAAATCCTTTCTCAGCACAGGCAGGGCACACGCCTTTTTCACTTCGCCTATCAGATGATTAGAACCCCCGAAAAACCTATTCTCCGTCAGCACAGAGATAGCCGAAGCGCCTGAGGCAGCGTAAACAGCGGCTAATTTAGCCGGGTTAAAACGCCTCACAATTTCACCCTCGGAAGGTGACGACTTCTTTATTTCGGCAATCAGTGAATATGGCCGCCGTCGAACCGCCCGCCCGAAATCTCTTGCTTGCGGGATACGCTCTATTAACGTTTTCAGCCGCCGGAGAGGAAGCCGTTTCAGATCTCCTCTCACATCTATCTTCCGCTGCCTAACAATCGCACTTAATATATCGCTCATAATTTGGTTTAAATAATATTAACCCAAGTTTGCCAAAATAATAGCAAAAAGTAAACCGGTAGTGACCACACTTTTGGCAAAATGCTTATAAGACAAGGAACTTTTTTTAATTTTGGCGAACTTAGAAGCACCCTCTTTTTTTACAAATGGAATTCCTTAAAAATACTCTTTGATTATTTCTATCGTACGCTCTGCTTTGTCTAACACATACTTGTTTTTGTTAAAATTTTTTAATTCTATTTCCTCAGGGGGAACTAATTGCTCAATTAATCCAGTTGTATATATGCTATTCATATCATCACCTGTCCAGACTTTATTTATCCACACTCCTCGATTATATGGATTGCCCCCTGCTGAAATTTCCAAATAGATAGTGTCAGTTAAATGAATATGGACTTCTGGCCTGCGTTCTTTTGCCACATATTTTAATTCAAAATTTTTATCCTTAAATTTAGAGATATCTAAATTATCATGATCAAAAACGTGAATACTTAAAATATCAGCATTCTTTTTAAACAAAAGAAAAGAATGTATAGCGACAATTAGAATTAGGGGCTAACGACAATTAAAATTAGGGTTTAAAAACAACCAAAATTCCCGTTTTTTCAAAGTAAGAGTTAAACTATCTGAGACTAAAAAAGGAGAGGTCTCCCTATCGGA
>VMTI01000228.1 GCA_013791675.1 bacterium
ATGAAGACATTGATAAAAATATGCGGCGTGACAAATGAAAAAGACGTTAATTTTATATCCATGCTGGATGTGGATTTTATAGGTTTTAATCTCGCTCCCGGCGGCAAAAGGACCGTTTCGGAAAACGCTCTCAAAAAACTTGTGCCTCTTGTGCCCGCATACATCACATCCGTCGCCGTTATGGTTAATCCGGCGATAAAGGAAGTTTCCAGGATAATAAAAAAAACAGGGATAGGATGTTATCAGTTTCACGGCGACGAAAGTGTTGAGTTCATAAAAGAAGTGAAGGAGCTGGGCGTGAAAGTGATAAAGGCCTTTAGGTTTCCCGACGAGGATTTCGTGGATAAGGCTTTGCCTTACGCTGAATACGCGGATTACTTTCTCGTTGATAGTTTTTTGCCCGGTCTTACGCCCTCGGGCGGAACGGGTGTAAAGTATTCTTCTTCCATCGCCCTGAAATTGAAAGCGCTCGGAGTAAAAATGTTTCTGGCGGGCGGGCTCAATCCCGAAAACGCCGCCGAAGCCGTGCGTGAGATAGAGCCATACGCTGTGGATGCGGCATCAGGAGTGGAGAAAAGCCCGCGGAGCAAAGACATTGAAAAAATCCGCGCTTTTATAAGAGCGGTGCGCGGGGCATAAAAAAATGAAAAAACAAGAAACATCAACGCCATTAGGAACCGTCCCCAACGGCGCATATTACGGAGCTTTCGGCGGGCAGTTCGTGCCGGAAACGCTTTATAAACCCCTCAAAGAACTTGAGGAAGCTTTTAACAGTGCCGTGTCCGACAGCGGTTTTAAAAAAGAGCTCAGTCAGCTTTTATCCGATTACGCGGGAAGGCCCACGCCGCTTTATTATGCGAAGAGACTTTCTGCTTTTCACGGGCGGTGTATTTATCTCAAAAGAGAAGACCTCAATCACACCGGCTCCCATAAAATCAATAACGCGCTCGGCCAGATTCTTCTCGCCCGGCGTATGGGTAAAAAAAGAATTATCGCCGAGACCGGCGCTGGCCAGCATGGCGTGGCCGTGGCTACAGCGGCGGCTCTCTTCGGAATGAAGTGCGTTGTTTATATGGGAAGCGTTGATATCAAAAGGCAGGCCGTCAATGTCCAGCGTATGAAACTTCTCGGCACGGAAATTGTTCCCGTGACAAACGGCGACGCGACGCTGAAAGAGGCCGTGAGCGAAGCCATCAGGGACTGGATATCCGATCCCGCCGGCACATACTATCTGATAGGTTCCTGCGTCGGGCCGCACCCTTATCCGCTGATGGTGAGATTTTTCCAGTCAGTTATAGGTGACGAGACAAAAAAGCAGATAATGAAAAAGGAAAAACGCCTTCCTGATTATCTTCTCGCCTGTGTCGGGGGCGGTTCCAATTCAATAGGTTTTTTTCATCCTTTTTATAAGACCGCCGTAAAATTCATAGGCGTTGAAGCCGGAGGAACGGGAGGCTCTCCCGAAAACACCGCGGCGTCAATATGCTATGGTTCTCCGGGCGTACTTCACGGGGCTAAAAGTTATCTTCTGCAGAACCGTGAAGGGCAGATTCTTGAAACTCATTCCATCGCCGCAGGCCTTGATTATCCGTCGGTTGGCCCCGAACACAGTTTTTATCATCAATCAGGACGCGCTAAGTATGTCACCGTTTCCGACGCTGAGGCTGTTAAAGCTTTTGAGCGCCTCTCAAAACTTGAAGGAATAATACCGGCTCTGGAATCGTCTCACGCTCTGGCTTATCTTTCCAAACTCGCTCCGAAAACGAAAAAAAATGCTGTTATATGCGTTTGTCTTTCAGGCCGCGGCGACAAGGATATGGCAATTGAAAATAAGCAGGCATCCGGCGGCAAAAAATGAAAAAACAAAAAAGTAATATGCCTGCGCCATTAGGCACCGTCCCCAATGGCATAAAATTTTCGGTTTTTGAAAAAGAAAAAGCTCTTAACATATTTTTTGTCGCCGGCGCGCCGAATATGGATGTGTCCGTTCAATGTTTAAGAAAACTTCCCGCAAGCGGCGCCGACATCATAGAAATAGGGGTGCCATATTCCGACCCTCTTGCAGACGGGCCGGTAATAAGAGACGCCTACGCGCGGGCGCTCGCGTCCGGCGTTACGCTCAATAAAGTGCTGGAGCTCGTAGCGGCCGAGCGCAGGAATGTGCCGGTGCCGATTGTCCTTATGATTTACAGCAATCTTGTCCTTCACCGAGGCGAAGATAATTTCATAGGTGACGCTGTCAAAAGCGGCGTGAACGGTCTGATAATTCCGGATATGATGTATCCTTACACAAAAAAATTTGCGGCCAAATGCAGGGCTGCCGGCATAGCTTTTATACCTCTGGCCGCCCCCGCTACGGAGAGCGGCAGAATACGCGATATTTCATTATCGGGCGACGGATTTCTTTATTACGTCAATGTGGAGGGAATAACGGGCGTGCGGGAAAATCTTCCCAAGGGCATCGCCCGGCGTCTCGCAAAAGTTTCAGCATCTTCAGTTCTTCCCGTTATGAGCGGTTTCGGCATATCACGCCCGGAACACATAAAAGCCGTGAAGAAATATGTTGACGGAGTTGTTGTTGGCAGCGCTGTGCAGAATTTGCTTAACAAAGGCGAAAAACCATGGGCGCTGGTGGAGGAGTTAAAATGTTCTTTTTCATAAAAAAATCCGAAGACGGTTTGTGGCTGAAATGCGCCGCCTGCAACGAGATCACACACAAAAAACAGCTTGTGGCTAATTCCTATGTCTGCGCAAAATGCGGGAATTATTTCCGTATCGGCGGAAAAGAGTATTTGAATCTGCTTTGCGACGACGGGAGTTTTATTGAATATTTTTCCGATATAAAACCCACAGACCCGCTGAATTTTTATGACGTAAAAAAATATTCAAAAAAACTTAAAGAAGCTCAGAAGAAAACCGGCGCTAGCGACGCTTTCATCTGCGGCTTGTGCACTATAGATGGCGTCAACGCCTGCATAGGAGCGCTTAATTTCGCTTTTATGGGAGGGAGCATGGGTTCTGTCGTCGGGGAAAAGATAACCATGCTTGTGGAAAAAGCGATAAAGGAAAAATTGCCCGTTGTCATAGTGTCCGCCTCCGGCGGCGCGCGAATGCAGGAAGGGATTTTGTCGCTGATGCAGATGGCCAAAACAGCAGGCGTTCTTGCGAAGCTCGCGCGCGAAAAACTTCCATTTATATCAGTGCTGACAAATCCCACGACGGGAGGCGTCAGCGCGAGTTTTGCTTTTCTGGGCGATATCATTATGAGCGAACCTCGCGCGCTGATTGGTTTTGCCGGCCCCCGCGTGATAGAGCAGACCATAAGACAGAAATTGCCGGACGGTTTTCAGAAGGCGGAATTTTTGCTTGAAAAAGGCCAAATTGATATGATTGTGGAACGAGCGGAACTTAAAAGTAAAGTAGCAGAAGTGTTTAATATTCTCATAGGGAGGTAAATCATGAAAAAAGTTGATTTGGCGGGTGGCGCTATGAATCCGTGGGCAGTCGCGAAAAAGCAGCTTGCGGATGTCGCGGAAAGTATTGGGCTTGAACCGTGGATTCACAGCAAGCTCAGTGAATGTAAGAGGAGTCTGATTGTTTCCATTCCCGTGAAGCTGGATAACGGCGGAATGAAAATGTTTGAGGGCTTCAGGGTGCAGCACAACCTTGACCGCGGCCCGGGCAAAGGCGGAATACGCATACATCCGGGCGTCACACTGGATGAAGTGAAAGCTCTGTCTATGTGGATGACATGGAAGTGCGCCGTCGTCAATATACCTTATGGCGGAGCCAAGGGCGGCATCACATGCGACCCCGCGGAACTTTCAAAATCCGAGCTGGAAAGAATGGTCAGGAGATACACCTCCGAGATAGGAATAATAATAGGCCCGGAAAAGGATATTCCCGCGCCAGATGTCAACACGAATCCGCAGGTGATGGCGTGGATTATGGACACATATTCAATGAATGTGGGTTATCCAGCGCCGGCTGTTGTCACAGGAAAACCGGTGAGCATAGGCGGTTCTCAGGGCCGTCCCGAAGCTACCGGCAGAGGCCTGATGATAGTTGTCACGAAACTTCTGGAGAAAATAGGCAAAAAGCCGAAGGATATGACTGTGGCCGTGCAGGGTTTCGGAAATGTCGGCGGAGCGTTCAGCAAGCTGGTAGCCGAACTGGGCTGCAGAGTAATCGCCGTTTCTGATGTTTCGGGCGGTATTTACAATTCCAAGGGCCTTGATATTCCCGCCGTCTCGAAATATGTTTCCGAAAATGGCGTTTTGAAAGGATACAAGGGAGCCGATGTCGTGAGCAACGAAGAGCTTCTTGAACTTAAATGTGATATTCTCGTGCCGGCGGCTCTTGAGGGCCAGATTACCTCTGACAATGCCGCTAAGATAAAGGCGTCATATATTATTGAGGGCGCCAACGGCCCGACGACGCCTAAAGCGGATGAGATACTTGAAAGCATGAATGTTGTTGTTATCCCGGATATTCTCGCCAACGCCGGAGGTGTTACTGTGTCTTATTTTGAATGGGTGCAGGACCTTCAGTCTAATTTCTGGAAATATGAACAGATAAACAACAAGCTGCTGGAGATTATGTCCGAGGCTTTTGACGCCGTTTGGGATATTATGCAGGAAACCAAATGCAGCATGCGCCTGGCGGCATATAAAATAGCCGTCGGGAGAGTGGCGAAAGCCGTGCGTCTGCGGGGCATATATCCGTAAAAATTAAGCGAAATTTTGCCAGCAGTGAAAAAATACAGGAGAGCAAGGGTAATCTTTATCGTCCGTGACTTTTTAAATCATTGAAAATTGAAGAAGTCGGGATGAAGATTTAGGCGGCATATATTACCATGGCCGATGTTCAGGATCAGCGGAGGAGAACAATATTCCTCGGTGATTTTGCTAATGCCTTTGATATGCTACAATAACAACTTATGAAATACGGAACAAATAGCAGTTTGGAAAAAATGGTGGAAAAAATGAAAAAATGGGGACGTCCTTAATATTGTGAGGGGAAGATGTATATGAAAAAATGCAGGACGTCCCTTTTTTTTGCCGCGGCGGCGTTGTGTGTTTTCGCGGGTTATCTTGCGGCGGCGCCTGCGGATTTTGTTGAACGTGTGGAGATATCAGGCAATGTAACAGTTAAAACAAAAAAAATAACCAAAGAAATCGCCGTACGCGCGGGAGATATTTTTTCTGAGGAAGTCATTCGCGGGGATGTTAAGCGCATATATGATATGGAAAAATTTGAGAACGTATCTGTGGATATAAGCACAGGCGCCTCCGGCACGGTGATAAGGTTTGATGTTCAAGAAAAACCCCGTCTCAAAAAATTTAAATTTGTGGGAAATAAGGAAGTGTCGTCGGGTATGCTTCTTGAAAAAATTACGCTGTCCGGTGGCGATTATTTCGCCGTTTCCGATGTGATGAACGAAATACGCGCGATACAGGATTTGTACAGGGAAGAGGGGTTTTCAAAAGTGGCCGTGAGCCATTTTATCGGCGAGCCGGATAATAAAGGCAAATCCACCGTGACATTTTACATAGAAGAGGGAAAGAAAATTCTTATCAGCGGAATTAATCTGCCCGGAGTAAAGTCGTACAGCGTGAAAAAAATCAAATCGCTGATGGAATTAAAAAAGAAACAGATTTTCAATCCCGAGAAATTAGACGCGGATATCGCGAAAATAAAGGAATTTTATAAAAACCGCGGTTATGCCCGTTTTGAAATATCGGCTCCGTATATCAGCTATTCCGAAGACGGCGCTTTTGCGCAGCTGACAATTTTTGTTTACGAGCGCGGAAAATTCCGGCTTGGTGAAGTGACGTTTGAAGGCGCTGTTCTTAAGGACAGTTCTAAATTCGCGGATTTTATGAAGCCGGCTAAATTCAAAAAAGACAAAGTCTATTCGCGCAAAAACGAAGAGCAATTTACCGCTTCCATAAACGCTTTGTACGCTGATGACGGCTATCTTAAACTTCTGATAGTGCCCGAATACAGTTATGACGTCGGCAATGTGAATATTCTTTATAAGGTGCACGAGGGCGAACAAATACGCATTAACAGCATTTACATAGAGGGCGCGCGACGCACAAAAGAGTTTGTCATCAGAAGAGAAATACATGTCGATGAAAACGATCCATTTAAGCTCAAAGAGGTTCGGGAGTCGCAGAGGCGCATTTTTAATCTCGGCTTTTTTTCGGATGTGCAGATTATTCCCACCGACACCCATATACCGGATAAAATGGACCTGACTTTTAAGGTGCAGGAGCAGCAGACGGGCATGCTTTCCGTCGGAGCGGGGTATTCGTCGGTGGACAGGCTTGTGGGAACGATGCAGATTTCCGAAACCAATTTCAGGGGCATGGGTCAGAAGCTTTCTCTTATGTGGGAGTTCGGCGCCCGCCGGAAAAATTACAATCTTTCATTTACGGAACCTTATTTTTTCGGGAAGAACCTGTCTTTTAACGCTTCAATATATGACATAGAGAGGGTGAAGGAGTATGTCAGCTCCTCTACGGTAACGGACAAATACCGCGAACACAAAAGGGGCGGCAGCATATGCTTTGGTAAACGCTTTAAGGATATATACAGCGCGAACGTGACATATTCCTACGAATCTCTGAAGCTTTTTGACACGGATGATATTTACATGCTTGGGCAAAAAGCCATCGCCGACTCAAGGGGAATCACTTCAAGCGTAAGGACGTCAGTTCAGCGCGACAGCCGTGATTATTTCCTGGATCCTACAACAGGCTCGCTGTATAAATTCTCCGAGGACACGGCTATGGGTATTTTCGGCGGCCAGAATTTTTTTCACAGGGAGCGTCTTCAGATTTCATATTTTTTTCCTATTGTGTGGAAACTGGTTTTTGTGAGCAATTTTGAGCTTGGAGCTGTCAGCGGCTACGGCAGTACCCCCGATGTGCCGGTGTACGAGCGTTTTTATGTCGGCGGCGGAGAATCAATAAGGGGCTATGATTATAGGGGCGAGATAGGGCCTGCCGAGGGCGGCAGATTTATGAATGTCAATAATTTTGAACTCAAATTCCCGCTGGTGCGGGAAAACAATATGACAATTTTGCAATGGGCTTTTTTCTTTGATTTCGGCGGCACTTGGTTAGAAAGAAGAGATGTGGAATGGGCATACGGCACAACGGATAATAATTTCAAAAGAGGATGGGGGATGGGGATAAGATTTAAAATACCCGCGTTTCCGGTGCGGCTGGACTGGGCGAAAGGGCTTGATCATGTCAAAGGCGAATCCGAGACGCAATGGTATTTTACAATAGGCGATATTTTTTGGTAAAATCAGAAATGACGATTATAGGTGGTCAAGTGCATAAAAAAGACGTAGGCTTGTGGGCTCTGGTTATTATTTGCTTTTTTTTATCCGTCCCGTCCCGCGCGGAAATGATTTCCACTCAAAAAATCGCCTTCGCGGATATAGAGGAAATTTATTCCCGTTTCCGCATGAAAGAGCTCGCGGAAAAAGAGATAGAGCTGAGAAAAGAAAAATATCTTTCGGAAATACGCCAGGTGGATGAAAAAATACGCCAGCTTGAAGCAAGCATCGCTCTTGAGGAAGAGAGAATAGTGGTTTCCGTTTCTACCGTTAGCGCTGAAACTTCGCAAATTGTCAATTCCACGACTTCCCAGGCCTCAACGGAAATATCCACGGCGACAGTGAAAACGGTCACTCCTGCCGAACAGATGGAAGAACTCAAAAACCAAAAAAATCTTCTTTCAGCGGAGGCCAAAGAAGGCCTAAAAAATATTAAAAGCGAATATATGTCCCAGATAATGGGCAGGATTTACGACGCCTGCGCTGAAGCTGCCAAAGAAGGCGGATACGCTTTGATTATTGATAAAAGCAATGCCGTTTACGGCATTCCGGCGACCGATCTTACCGAACGGATTTTAGAAAAATTAAAATAATGAAATTATCCGAAATAGCCGCTCGCATAGGCGGGGAGATAAAGGGCGCCGCTGAAAGTCCGTCGTGGCGGAATATTGATATAAAAAATATCGCGGATATTGAAAGCGCCGAGCCCGGCGAAATAACTTTTATATCCAATCCCAAATATAGAGCCGCGCTTAAAAAAACGCGCGCTTCGGCTGTTATAATCCAATCCGGCATGGAAACGGATATTCCATCCGTTATATGCAGGAATCCTTATTTAGGTTTCGCTAAAACTATTTCTTTGTTCAGGGACCCTCCGCCGAGGCCGTGCGCCGGTATAAATCCTCTCGCTTCGGTTTCTGAAGGATTTATTGCCGACGACGCCGCCATAGACGCTTTCGTGGTCGTAAGTAAGAACGCCAAAGTCGGCAGGGGAACGGCCATTATGCCGCATGTTTTTATAGGCGAGGGCGCGGAAATCGGCGACAACTGCTTTATTTATCCCAATGTAACGGTGCGGGAAAAAGTGAAAGTGGGAAACAATGTGATAATACATTCCGGTTCCGTCATAGGCTCTGACGGGTACGGTTATGTTCAGGATGAAGGCATTCACAAAAAAATACCGCAGGCGGGAAATGTGGTCATATGTGACAATGTTGAAATAGGCGCCAATGTGTGCATAGACCGCGCGGCTCTTTCGGAAACTTTCATAGGTGAGGGTACGAAGATAGATAATCTGGTGCATATAGCGCATAATGTGAAAATAGGAAAACATTGTCTCATTCTGGGGCAGACGGGCATAGCCGGAAGCACAGTTATAGGCGATTACACGACGCTGGCGTCGCAAAGCGGAATTTCGGGGCATTTAAAAATAGGGAATCATGTTACCGTCGCGGCGCGTGGCGGTGTGATAAAGGACATTCCGGACGGCGCGCTCGTGTCGGGTTTTCCGGCGAGAGATCACCGCGAGATGTTGAAAGTGCATGCGGCCACGATGCGTCTTCCTGAGATACTGGATATGTTCCGCAAAATGAAAAAAGGGGAAACTTAATGGCTAAACAGAGAACTATAGCGAAGGATGTCTCTTTAAGCGGGATAGGGCTCCACACGGGTCAGAAAACATCCATAACTTTCAAGCCGGCTCCGGCAAACGCCGGAATTTTTTTCATGAAAAACGGCGTGAAGATTACGCCCGCTGCCGGAAAAGTCTCAAGCACCGTCAGGGGCACGACAATCGGAGAAGGTGAAAACGCGATAAATACCGTGGAACATTTGATGGCCACTTTCGCAGGGCTCGGCATAGACAATATTTGCGTTGAGATAACGGCCGACGAGCCGCCCATAGGCGACGGCAGCGCAATGCCTTTTGTGAAGATGATAGAGGAAGCCGGCATCATCACCCAGGACGCTGAAAAAAAATATTACACGCCGTCAACAAAAATAGTATATTGTGAAAACGATGTGAAAGTGGAAGCTCTTCCGTCCGGCCGTCTCAAGGTGTCCGCCGAAATCGAATATGACCATCCTTTTATACAGAAACAGCGCATGGAAATTGTCATAGACGAGGAAGTGTTCAAAAAAGAAATAGCTCCCGCTAAAACATATTGTTTTGATTATGAGATAGAGCAGCTTGAAGCCATAGGCCTGGCTAAGGGCGGCAGTTTAAAAAACGCCATTGTAATAGGAGAGAACGGCATTCACAACAGTGAGATAATGACTTTTAAAGATGAATTTATCCGTCATAAAATTCTTGATCTGCTCGGCGACCTGTATCTTATAGGCCGGCCGATAAAAGCGGATATAACTTCTTTTTGCGGGGGGCACACAGCCAACACGGCTTTAGCGAAGCTTTTCGCGAAAGATATGGAAAATACCGCCGGAGAGCTTGTTTCGGAGTGTCCGATGGAACTTGATCTGGAAGGCGTAAAAGCGGCGATACCCCATAGGCCGCCTTTTCTTTTTGTTGACAGAGTGACAATTACCGAGAAGGAGAAAACGGCGGTGGGGTACAGAATGATACGGCCTGATGAGTGGTTTTTCAAGGGGCATTTCCCGGAAAGGCCTGTGCTGCCGGGGGTGCTGATGGTAGAGGCTCTCGCCCAGACGGCATGCGTGCTGCTCCTTTCTAAGCCGGATTGGTGCGGGAAGCTTCCTTTTTTTATGGGAATAAACAATGTAAAATTCAGAAGGCCCGTAAATCCGGGGGATGAACTAACCCTTAAGATTGAGATTTTAAGGCCGAGAATGAGGGGAGGGAAAGCCGCCGGTAAGGCTTATGTCGGCGATGTGCTTGCCTGTGAATGCGAATTTACATTTTCGCTTGTGGAGAAACAATGATATCGGAAAAAGCTCAGGTTGAGAAAAGCGCGGTGATTGGGAAAAATGTTGATATAGCGCCTTTCGCCAGTATTGGAGAAAATACGCATATAATGGACGGAGCCGTAATCGGTCAGGGCGCTGTTATAGGGAGAAACACGACCATAGGCGAAGGCACGAAGGTGTCGCCGTACGCCGTGCTGGGTACGCCGCCTCAGGATTTAAAATACGCCGGCGAAGAAACTTTCTGTGAAATCGGCAAAAACTGCACGATACGGGAATTTGTCACGGTCAACAGAGGAACGACGGCGACGGGTAAGACGGTTGTGGGCGACAACGTGCTTCTTATGGCTTATGTGCATGTGGCTCACGACTGCAGGGTCGGCAACGGTGTTATCATGTCAAACTGCGTCGGAATCGCGGGGCATGTCAGCATCGGCGAAAACGCCATTATGGGCGCTTATGCGGCGGTGCACCAGTTCACACGGATAGGAATGCTGGCTATGGTTGGTGGTATGGCAAGAATAAATCAGGATGTGCCGCCTTATTCCATGGCCGCCGGAAGCCCCGCCTATGTTTACGGCCTCAACCGCATAGGGCTTTCGCGGGCGGGTTTTTCGCCGGAAGACCTGGCGGTGCTTAAAAAAGCTTATAAAATTATTTTCAGGGGTTCGCTCCTGAAAGAAGACGCGCTGAAGGAAGCGGAAAAATTGGAACAAACGGAATCGGTTAAGAAACTTATTGAATTTGTCAGAAGTTCAACGCGGGGGATAACGCCTTCAAAAACATTGATAGAGGGACAAAAAGGAGGATTTGATGCATAGGACTCAATTTTTTGCGAAACCCAAAATACAGGTTAAATATGTTTTGGAAACGCTTTTGATGGTTTTTATGGCGGCGCTGATTTCGGTGCTTGTTATGGATTACAGAATAATGCATTCCACATTCGCGGAGAATCTTTCTCTGGGCGAGGTGAATGCTTTAATTTATGCGGTACGCACCGGCGTTATTTACATATCTGTCATATTTCTCGTACTGGTTTTTGTTAAATCAACGCTTTTTTTTCATCATCTTATCGGACCAATGGTTGTGATAGAAAGGACTCTTGAAGTTATGAAAGAGGGTTATTTCGGAGGTAAAATCCGTCTAAGAAATCACGACGAGCTCAAAGAACTTGCCGAAAGCATTGAAGCGCTGGGCAGAATAATACTTGAGGAATCCGCTGCCGCCAAATTGAAAATAGGTGATGTTTCCAACAAGCTGAATGAAATGAAAGACAAAATAGGCGAAAAGAATTATGTGGAAATGAAGCAGAAACTTGACAGCAGCATGTCTTTTTTTAAAAACCATTTCGGTACCGAGGCCGCCGCGAAGCTAATGAAAAAATGAAAAAGAAAATAGCTGTTATCACCACCGGCGGCGATGCGCCCGGAATGAACGCCGCTTTACGGGCGGTGATAAGAACGGCTGTATCCTGCGGCATGGAGATAACCGGCGTGAGGAAGGGCTGGTGGGGTTTTCTTGAGGATGATTATATTCCGCTTGATTCCAAATCGGTTTCAGGCATAATTTCAACCGGCGGCACATTTCTTAAAACGCGCAGATGCCCGCTCTCAAAAACCGCGGACGGCCTGAAAACAATATCTGAAAATCTGAAAAAAATTGCTCCGGACGGACTGATTGTCATAGGCGGAGACGGTTCCATGAGGGCGGCCGATGCCATAGCAAAAAAAAGCGGCGTTCCCGTCATAGGCATACCCGCCTCTATTGATAACGACATAGCGGGCACGGATGAGACCATAGGTTTTGACACGGCCGTAAACACGGTGCTTTCGGCGGTAGATAAGATAAGGGATACCGCCACTTCCCACGAGAGGGTTTTTATAGCCGAGGTGATGGGACGGGATTCCGGCTTTCTTGCTCTTTCGGCGGGCCTGGAAAGCGGTTACGAGATTATTCTTATTCCTGAAATAAAAACGGATAAAAAAGAAGTGCTGAAAAAAATAAAAGCTTTCACGAGCGAAAAATCGTCCCTTATTATTGTTATGGCCGAAGGCGCCGGTTCAAGCGATGAGCTTGCCGGGTATCTCGGCAAAATGACAAATTTGAAAGTGCGTGTTTCAAAACTCGGCTATATCCAGAGGGGCGGTTCTCCGTCGGTGGATTCGCGCGTGCTTGCCGCGGTTTTGGGCTATGAGGCCGTTATGCTTCTGAAAAACAACAAAAAAAATCTTATGTGCGCGTGGGTAAAAGATTCGTTTACAACTGTGCCGCTCGCGTATCCGGCGTCGCATAAAAAAAAGCTGAACCTGAAATGGCTGAGAATAGCCGAAGTCCTCGCGGGTCAAAAATGACATCCGCCTGCGAAAATAACACAATGCAGGATAAGCTTATAAAAAAAATGCCCGGCTGGCAGCGTCTTAAAATAGCTTTTGGATTAAACGACTTCGCGAGAAAAATAATTCGCGCGGATATCAAAAAAAACAATCCGCACATCAGCGACAAAGAGGCGGATAAGCTTGTCGCTGAAAGATTCAGAAAATGAATCAGACAGAAATTTTCGGGTTTGTTATAGAAATCCTCGGAAAACTTAAAATAAACTATATGATTGTCGGTTCAGTGGCATCAACTGTTTACGGAAAACCGCGCTTAACCTATGACATGGATATACTGATTGATTTAAAAGAAAAGCAGATTGAAAATTTAGCCGGAAGTTTTAACAGTGACTGGTATGCTGATGCTGAAATGGTTAAGGACGCGATTGCGAAAAATATGCCTTTTAATTTTATACATACGCCGAGCGCCCTTAAAATAGATTTTTTTCCGGCAGGAAGCGGAGAATATGAGAAAGCGCAGTTTTTAAATAAAGTAGAACAGGAATTTGATGAAAAAATAACCGCGTTTTTTTCTTCTGCCGAGGATATAATTGTGAAGAAACTGGATTATTATATGGAAGGAAAGTCTGAAAAACATCTTGAGGACATTAAGGGAATATTAAATGTGCGGGGCGAGAAACTGAATTTTAAATATATTGATTATTGGTCGGAAAAGAAAGGCTCTTTTAAAATTTGGGAGAAAATTAAGGAAGAAAAGGGGGAAAAATGAAAAAGATTTTAGTTGTGTTGACGGTAATGGTGGTGATGGCTGGTGTCGCGAGGGCAGACTGGATAGGTGACGCTCAAGGTAAGCCGGAAGCTCAGCTTGTACCTCTTGCGGGAGATTTGGGCGCGGCGCTGGGCGGGGGAATGTACGAGCCCGTTAAAAACGGCGGCCTTCTCGGATTTGACATAGGAATAAGAACAAGTTTTGCGGGGATTTCTCAGGAAACAAAAACGAGTATAACCGGTTTAAAAGACAGCAGTTATATTCCCGCTGTGTGGCTTTACGCGTCAAAGGGGCTTCCTTTAGGCATAGATATTTTCGCGCGCTACGCGTCTCTTAAAATGGAGTCATCCGCCGAAACCATAGACCTTCTCGGAGTGGGCGTTCAATATACGGTGTTAAAGGATAGTCTGATAAATCCTATTCCCGGCGTGTCACTTCTTTTGGCGGTCAACAATCTTTCAGCGCCGGGCCTTGACGCGCAGACGATTTCCGCGGCTGCGACGGTCAGCAAAAAACTTCCTATTATTACGCCTTTCGCGACGCTGGCAATGGATAAGACCACAATGGAAGTCTTAACCGTGAAGCCGGAAAAAACGCAGGCCCGTATACTCGCCGGCATTGAACTCCGCCTTATTCCTTTTACATATTTTAACATAGCGGCTTCAAAAAGCGGTTCCGAAACGGGTTTTCAGCTCGGCATAGGAATAAAAAACTGATATCAGTGTGCCCGGGATAGGAATAGACATAGCCGAGGTAAAACGTTTCCGTCGGCTTAGCGGGCGTTTTCTCAAACGGGTTTACACGGATGAGGAAGTCGCTTATTGTCGCAGAAGCGTTGACCCCGCCATGCATTTTGCCGCGCGTTTCGCGGCGAAAGAAGCGGTAATCAAGGCGACGACAAAGACGGACATTGCCCTCAAGGACATCTATGTGAAAAACAGAGCTTCCGGCGCCCCCGAAGTTTTTATAAAAGGAAAAAAGAAGAAGTTCCACATATCCATATCCCACACGAAAGATATTGCCGTCGCTGTCGTCATCTCGCTTTGAAAATATGAACCGTAAAATTTGCGCTGACACCGCTGCTGGCGGCATTCGGCGGCTGGAAATTAGGTCTGAAACTTACCGGCGGAGCAGAGGGGGAGGTAATAGAAATGAATGGTGAAGACAGATTGAGTAAACTGGAAAGAAGAATACGAAAGCTTGAAGAGACATTATTCGGCCACGGAACTGATGATGCGGTTTCAGCATCGGCGCCTGTCAAACCGACGAGAGATATTCGTCCTGAATCACAACCGGTTTTTGACGCGACGGAAGGAAAAGCCGGTGCGTCGCTGGAAAATATTCTCACGGTAAAATGGTTTTCATGGGTGGGCATAGTGATGTTTACTCTGGGAATAGCGTTTTTTCTCAAATATATGGTTGAAAACAGTCTCATCGGGCCGATGGGAAGGGTGATTTCAGGCGTGTTAACCGGTGCGTTTATGATTATCTTCGGCGATGCGCTTCAGAAGGGAAAACACAAAAGCTATGGTCAGGTTCTCGCCGGCGGGGGCATAGCCGTGCTTTATCTTGCCGTCTATTCGGCTTTTCATTTTTATCAGCTCATCGCTCAGATTCCCGCTTTTATAATAATGCTCATCATTACGGCTGTTTCATCCGCGCTCGCAATCAGGTATTCTTCAAAGGCCATAATTTTGTTGAGCATTGTCGGCGGTTTCGCGACGCCGGCGTTGATATCTACGGGCGTGGTTAATGAGATTCCGCTCTTCACTTATTTGGCCGGGCTAAACATGGGGATTTTGGCAATAACGTTTTTCTTTCGCTGGCGGAGCATTAATTTGATAGCGTTTCTGTTTACACAAATCTGGCTGCAGAATTATTTTTCAAGTTATTTTAAACCCGAACTGCGCGGGCTTATGTTTTTTTTCACGACGCTATATTTCGTTATATACCTGCTGGTAAATGTTTTTTATAATCTGCGGAAAAAAATATCCGCGACGCGGGAGGATTTAATATTGCTGCTGGCTAACGCCGCCTTTTATTTTGGAATGGTGTACTACAAAATAATTGAGCCGGATATGCTGAAATACTGGGGAAGTTTTCTCGCTGTTGTCCTCGGCGCGCTGTATTTTATAAACTCGCAAATTACCGCATCTTCCAACAAAGATGATAAGTATTTTACGCTTGCGCAGCTCGGGCTGGGTATCACTTTTATCACAATAGCGATTCCCGTGGCTCTGGATTGGCACTGGGTAACGATGGCCTGGGCGACGGAGGCAATTCTTCTGTTGTGGCTGGGTTTCCGCGCCGGAGACAGCGCCACGCGCGCCGTGGCCGCGGGGCTCTTTACGGTGGTGGCGGCGAGGCTTCTTATTTTTGATACGGTGTTGAGAGGCGATTATACGCTAATAGCCAACACCCGGACGGTGACGTTTATCTTTTGCCTGACGGCTATATACGCGGCAATCAAAATGTTCAAAGATAACAGGGAGTCTCTGAATAAGGAAGAGCTCAATTTTCCGTCAGTGCTGTTGGTTTTTTTCCATTTTCTCGCGCTGTGGTGCCTGTCGGCTGAAAGCAGGGGTTACTGGATGTCGCGGAATGCGCTGGGTTTGCTTGGCGGCAGTCTATCCGAAAATATTGGGGTCACCTATTCGGTGCTGTGGGCGATGTACGCATTTTGTGTAATGGTTTACGGTGTGTTGAAACGCGAGGTTGTTTTGAGGTCATTCGCGATAGTGATTTTTGTTATCACCGCCGCGAAAATATTTCTTGTTGATTCGGCGCAGTTGGGCCTGGGGCTGAGGATGATATCCTTTGTTCTGATGGGATCCATCCTTCTGATAATTTCGTACGGTTATCAGAAATATATAGGAAAGGATAACAACTCATGAGAAAATCCGCGATATTTTTAATTTTCACGCTGGTTGTTTCCGGGCTGCGGGCTGATTTCAGTGTTAACAATTGGAAGAGCGTCGGGATTATTATTTTTCCGCCGTCGGTTAAGAGTGATTACGGAAAGTTGTTATTGACCCCTGAAATTTATGACGCGTCCGAAAAATCGCTTGCCGATGCGCGAATTATAAACGGTGAGGGTGGAGAAGTGCCGTATACGCTTCTTGTCCTGTCTGAAAAAAGAAAGACAGATTATCTCAGCGCAAAAATTCTGGATTTCGGCTGCACTTCAAGTGAAACATCTTTTGATCTTTATATGGGAGAAGGCGTCGCCGCGCACAACAGAATCAAACTGCAAACCCCGGCGGAAAATTTCGCGTACAGCCTGTGGCTGGAATCGTCAAACGACAAAAAAAAATGGAAAATTATCAAGAAGAACGGCTGGCTCTTTGATGTTACCACAGATGATTACCGCTCACAGCATTTGCAGATATCATATCCCGATTCCACCGCGAACTATTTGAGGGTGCATATAAAAACCAAAGACGCGGGCGCGCTGCAAATCACGGGCGCCGAGGTTTTCCGCGAGACGGTGATGCCTGCGCAAGAAATAAAATACGGATATACCGTTGAATCCACCGGCGTAAAAGACGGCGTAAGCTGGATGGAATTAAAATTTGACTATAAAAACATTCCCGTAAGCCGCCTGTATCTGACGGCCGCGGATAAGAATTATCAAAGGCATGTGAAAATAATGATTCCCGGCGATAAAGATAAACCCTGGCGGCAGATTGCGGAGGGAACGGTGTGGAAGTTTGATACCGGGAGGTACCCTGATGAGAACAGCCGGATTGATTTTAATGAAACGGACGTCTCTAAATTGCGGGTTGAGATTCACAACGGTGATAACGCTCCGCTTAAGAACACACAAATAACCGCCTGCGGCGCGCGTAAGGAAATTTATTTCCCCGGCGGAGGGGCAAAGCCGTACAAGCTTTTTCTGGGAAATACCAACGCCCGCCATCCGGGGTATGATATGGCCTCTTTCTTTAAGCACATAGATAAAGCAAATATCATGGACTGCGGATTAGGTGTTATAAAGGAGAATAAACTTTTCGCTCCCGACGACCCCCGACCCTGGCTGGAAAAACATCCTTTGGTATTCCGGGCCATTTTAATAGCGGTGTGTCTTCTGCTGGGTTTTATCTTTTTGCGCCGGAGTTCAGAGATAGCAAAGGGGCCAGGCGTTGAAAGTTGAAAAAAGAATTAGAACCGTCCCCGTTCTTTCATGAAAATACTTAAAGGGAGCGAAGTGATAGCCGCGGATAAGCGGGCAATAGCTTCAGGCGTCTCAGGAAGAACTCTTATGAAGCGAGCGGCGGAGGGACTTGCGGAATTTATAGATTCACTCGGCGCGAAACGTGTTGTTTTTATAACAGGTCCCGGGAATAACGGCGCCGACGGAATCGTGGCGGCAGGCTTAATCAGAAAAAACACGGAAGTTGAGATTTACTGTGTTTCTCCGCCGGAAAAAATCAATTCCAATTTTCTTTGGGCTCAATCGGTGACAGGCCGCGGCGTTGTTTTTATGCCCTCGTCCGACGCGCTTAAAGAAAGTATGAGAAAAGCCGATTATGTCGTTGACTGTATATTCGGCACGGGTTTTCACGGCGCAGCGCTCGGTCGGGCGGCTGCCGCTATAAAAGAAATAAATGCTTCGGGACGGCCTGTCATATCCTGCGATGTGCCGTCGGGGCTTGATTCGGATACGGGCGAAGCCACCCTCAGTGTGAAGGCGGATTTTACCGTGACATTCGGTTTTCCTAAAATGGGTTTGTTTGTCGGGGCGGGCGCTGAAATATCGGGTTCCTTGAGGGCAGTGGACATAGGCCTTAAGGTTCCGTCAAAAAAAACAGCGGTCTGCATGATTTCACCGTCGGATATAGCTTTGGAAATCCCCGTCAGGAACTGCGAATCGCACAAATACACTTCGGGGCATGTTCTGATTTTTGCTGGCGAGATGAAAGGCGCTTCGCGACTTGCCGCTCTCGGCGCTCTGCGGGGCGGAGCCGGCCTTGTTACGCTCGCGGGCGGGGATGGACAAAAACTCCCTGAAGCCATTGTTATTGATTATGAAACCGATTTTCTGAAATACATTAAACAAAAAAAAGTGAAAGCTATAGTCTTCGGCCCCGGTTTCGGCAGAAATTGTCCCGCTCTGGCTGTTGAAGTTATGGAAATTCTTTCAAAAACCGCACTTCCGAAAGTCATAGACGCCGACGGTATATTTCTCGCAAAAAAATACGGCTATCTTAAAAAGCTCAAAAATTGCGTGTTCACACCTCACACGGGTGAGGCGGCACAGCTCACGCGTGGGTCTCTTGTTGCCCCGCGTTCATGGAACACCGTGAAGAAACTTGCAAAAAGTTTGAATGCGGTTATTGTGTTAAAAGGCCACAGAACGGTAATTTCCGACGGTGAAACCGTTATGATAAATCCCACTGGGAATCCTGTTCTTGCATCCGGCGGCACGGGAGATCTTCTTTCGGGAGTCATGGCCGGGTTCATCGCCGGAGGTATGGGCGTTTTTGACGGCGCGAACGCTGCCGTTTACGCGCACGGACTTGCCGCTGATTTATTTCTGAAAAAAAACGGAGGCATAGGCGCGCTTGCGGGAGATATCGCCGCTCTTTTGCCGGGGGCGCTGAAAATTATAAAGGAACAGCGGTTGGCATAACTGCCGCGGGAGAGAAAAAAGTGAGAGATATTAAAAATTTGACGAGAGAGAATCTGGAAGAAGTCTGCCGCAGCAGAGGTGTTCCCGTATTTCACGCGCAACAGCTTTTTGAATGGATTTACCGCAAAAGAGTCAATGATTTTTCGCTTATGCCGAATGTCCCCGTTAAATTCAGGGAATATCTTAAAACAGTTTTTTATTTTTCGCAGATGGATGTTTTGAAAAAAGAAGTGTCTACCGACGGCACCGTCAAATTTCTTATGGGGCTTCCCGGAGGCCTCGCCGTTGAAAGTGTCCTTATACCCGAAAAAAAGAGGCGCACCCTCTGCGTTTCCACACAGGCCGGATGCAAATTCGGATGCAAATTCTGCGTGAGCGGTTTAGACGGGTTTAAAAGAAATCTCACACCCGGGGAGATAACCGGACAGCTTCTTGCCGTTGAAAAGGACACGGGCGAAAAGGTGACGAACATTGTTTTTATGGGCGTGGGCGAGCCGCTTGATAATTTTGAAAATCTTATGGTGTCCATCGCTATATTTATGGATAACAGAGGGTTTGAAATAGGCAAAAGAAAAATCGTTATTTCCACCTGCGGTTTTGTGCCGGGTATAGATTTGCTCGCCGCACGCGGCGCGGGTTTAAGAATATCGGTTTCACTTCATTCGGCCGATGACAAAAAACGCTCTGAAATAATGCCTGTCAATAAAAAGTATGACACGGGAAAACTTATGAAAGCCCTGAAAAAATTTTATGAGAAAGAAAAATTTGCCGTCACTTTTGAATATGTTCTTATAAGCGGGTTTAACTCGTCGGAGAAGGACGCCGCCGCGCTTTCAATGTATGTGAAAGGCGTTCCGCACAAGCTCAATATAATTCCATACAATTCATCGGACTATTTCCAATGGAAGGCGCCAACGGGTGAGGAAATCGGCGCCTTTGTGGAAATCCTCAAAACGAGAGGCGTCTTTTACACCATCCGCAGGCCGAGGGGCAGGGACATATCCGCCGCCTGCGGCCAGCTCAAAGCGAAAATTACATCTTGACATAATTTTCCGGAAGTATTAAACTTTGGAGTAATCTAAGTTGGAATAGGTTGGCGTATTTTACGGAGGCGCACGGATGATAAGATATAAGATCGCTTTGCTCGGGCTGCTTAAAGAAATGCCCATGCACGGCTATGAAATAAACAGGCAGATAGAAGAAAGGCACATGCGGGACTGGGCGAAAATAAAAATGGCGTCTATATACAATAACCTTCTGGCGCTGAACAAAAAAGGCCTTGTTGAGGTCAGGAAAAAGAAAATAGGAAAAATGCCGGAGAGAAAAGTGTATCACATAACATCCCGCGGCAGCAGGGAACTCAATGCTCTTTTGAAAAAAGGCCTGTCTTGTTATGAAGGAGATAGCAATGCCGTTTTTCTTCTGTCGCTGGGCTTTATGACCCATCTGTCCGGGGACAAAGCGCTGGCCGCTCTCAATGTGAGGAAAAACAGTTTGAAAGTTTTTCTGAAGCAGATTATAGATATACACCGCGGGCTTATTGATAAAATCCCGTTCAACTGGGCTTTTATAATTATCAATTCAACGAATCACATGAAAACGGAAATAAAAAATATGGAAGCGGTTATAAAAAGCGTTAAAAAAAGCGCGAAAGGTTTTAAAAAATGAATATAGCAGCTAAATGGTTTTCTACAAAAATGACGGCTAAGTTATACCTGATACCGGCGGCCGTGTTTTTATTGCTCCCGTCATTCGCATTTTCCGCGGATAAAGTTTTAGGCATGGCGGACTGTGTTAACATAGGGCTTGAGATGAACTTCGGTATACATAGGGCAAAGACAGACGTCAAAAGCGCTGATACAAGTCTCGCTCAGATCAATGCGCAGTACGAGCCTGTTTTAAATGTGGATGTCTCGAGGACAGGGATAAAAAATACGGGCGCAAGCACAATCTACGGGGAGGAGATTAAAAAAGACACTCTCATATTGGGCGCTTCAAAAAAACTGGCTTTTTCCGGGGGGAATGTGAGTCTTAGCTGGCAGAACGAGATAGATGACAGCGCTTCAACTTTCAAAACAATGGCCGGGGCGACTAATCCGGGCTATAATACAGATGTGGCCATTGTTTACAGCCAACCGCTGCTAAAAAATTTCGCGGGTAAAAATGACCGAGCCGCAATTGAGACCGTAAATCTGGGTAAAAAAATAAGTTCTTTATCTTTAGAGATTTCCATCAATGCTCTTGTCGCGAATATAGAAAAGGCATATCTTGAACTTGTTTTTCAGAAAAAGAACCTTGTGCTGCAAAAGAAATTTCTGCAGCACGACCGCGAACTTCTTGAAGTGAACAAACGCAAATACAAAGACGGTTTATTAGAGGAAGTGGACCTCATCGCTACGGAAAGCGCGGTGACCCTTAACGAGATAGCCCTGATCCGTACCGAAGACAGTTTCAGCAATTCTCGCGACGCTTTGCTGAATATTATGGGGGTTTCATACGAGCAGGATTATATTTTTGCTTTAAACGCCAGCATTGATGTCAGGAGCGTAAAAGAAGACGAAGTTGTTGAGAAGGCTTTTGCCAATCGGCCCGATCTGAAAGCATTGGAACTTAAAGTAATTATGGATAAGACGGCAAAAGAAATAAAGAAAAACGAGACTTTGCCGGGACTGAATTTTCAGACGAGTTATGGCTTAAGAGGTTCCGCGGGTAATTGGAGCGATGATTATAATTCCTTTGAACCTAATTGGTCGGTCGGGCTCAATTTAAAATATTTCCCGTTCAATGAATTGGCCGGCAGTCTTTTGAAGAACAGCGAGCTAATTCTTTTGAATGACAAATCCCTTCAGGATGAACTTAAGATGAGAATACTTAAAGAGTGCAGGGAGATAACCCGCAGAATTAATACGCAGATAAAATATCTGAATTCAGCGGCAAGGATTTTGAAACTTGAGAAGAAAAAACTCAAGCTTGAAGAAATTAAATTTCAGCAGGGCAGGTCGTCTTTGCAGTGGACACTCAGGTTTCGCGATGACCTGATAAGGGCGGAGATAGATTATCAGAGGGCAGAAACTGATTACCGCAAGGCCGTTGCCGATCTTAAGCTGATAACCGGAGAGAGGATATGAGTATAGCTTCATTTTCCATAAGACAGAAAGTGCTTGTAAACCTGATAACCATGGCCGCGATATTCGTGGGAGGTTATAAGGCGTGGAATATGCAGAGAGAAGTTATGCCGGCCATAGAGATAGATTATGTTTTTGTGACGACGCCTTATCCGGGAGCTTCGCCTCAGGAAGTGGAGAAACTCGTCACCATGCCTCTTGAAGACGCTCTGGCGAATATAGACGGTATAGACCTGTATAATTCGGTGTCCCGGGAGGGTTTTTCATTTATTTTTATTGAGCTGGAATCGGACCTTAGCAACAGAGACAGGGTCATAACAAATATCGCCCGGGAAGTGGATAAGGTGGATCTTCCCGATGACGCGGAGGATGTTGATACGCAGGAGCTGATTTTAGAACACCCGCTTATAGAAGTGTCGTTTACAGGAAAGGATATTCCCGAAGAAGAATTGAGGGAATATGTAAAAGGTTTTGAGAAAATAGTCAAAGACATTGACGGCGTCGGCAGTATATCCAAAGTCGGCTGGCGGGACAGGGAAGTGGCTATTGAGATAGACCCTGATAATCTTGAGAAATATTATGTGTCACTCGAGCGGGTAATCGGCAGCATACGCAACCAGAATCTTAATCTTCCGGGGGGAACACTCACTTCAGACGGGAAGGAACTCATATTGCGGACGGTCGGCGAGATAGATGACGCTCAGGGTTTCGGCGACATAATAATCCGCACGAACGTTGACGGAAAATATCTTCAG
>VMTI01000110.1 GCA_013791675.1 bacterium
CGCCGCCTGCGTTTGTCTGAACCTGGGTATAAGCATGCCGAAAATAAGGGAAGCTTTGAAAGCGTATATGGGCGTTTCCAGAAGGTTTGATGTCAAGGGAATAAAAAACGACATTATCGTAGTGGATGATTACGCGCATCATCCGACCGAAATAGCCATGACGGTTAAAACCGCGCGCGAAACATGGCCCGAAAGAAGAATTGTTGTGCTTTTTCAACCGCACAGGTACACAAGAACAAAAGAACAGGCATGGCAGCTCGGAAGGTCTTTTTCGCGCGCCGACGCCGTGTGCCTATTACCCATATATTCGGCAGGGGAAAAGAAAATACCCGGCATAACTTCCCAGCTGATATGGGAAAATATACCCAGAAATATAAGGAAGAGAATGTTTTCATCACTTCAGGACGCTTCGGAAATTATCCCGTCAATGCTGCGGAAAAACGACATTTTTATAACCATAGGCGCGGGGGATGTGTGCAATGCCGGAAACGAAGTGCTTAAAAAATTGAATTAAAGCGATAATTTTGGTAAAATAACAGTTATGAATGAAAAAAGATTTAAAGAAGTAAAGAGTTCTGTTGCGGGCGGGAAATTATCACATCCCGCGGATGGGGTTTTTGCGCGGAACATTTTGAGCAGTATGGATGATTTTAGAAAAAAAATACGGTTTAACGTGAGGATAGAAAGAACGGATGGAACGAAGATAGAGGGGTCCATTCTTAAAGTAGAAGGGGATAATGTTTTTGTAATGTCTCCGCTTGAAGAAAGAATTCCGTTTTCGGAGATTAAAAAAGCGAGGGTTGCAATATAATGACTAAAGAATTTATAGCGGCGCTGGATCAGCTCCAGCATGAGAAAGGCATTCCTAAAGAAGAAATTATTTCTATGATAGAGCATGCGGTTAACAAATGCCTGGTCAAGGTTTATCCGCTTTCAGACAGATACAGGGTGGAGTTAGACAGGGAAACGGGACAGATACGCGCATGGGGGATTAAAACCGCCGTGAAAAAAGTGTCTGAGCCTCAAAAAGAGATACTTTTGGCCTCGGCGCGCGCAATTGATTCCAAAGCGGCCGTCGGAGGCGATGTAGAGATGCCCATAGATGTGGATGAAATAGCGCGTATAGCCAGCCAGACAATTAAAAAAGTGATAACCCAGAGGATACGGGAATATGAAAAAATATCTGTATTCAAAAAATACAAGCTGATGGAAAATAAAATTGTATCTGGCAGAGTGTTCAGATTTATCGGGCGAAAAGCAATTTTTGATTTTGGTGACGCGGAAGCGGTGCTTCCCGCGGATGAACAAATACCCAAGCAGTTTCTCAGAGCCAACTCTTTTGTTAAAACGCTGATTATGAAGGTTGAAGGCGACGAGAGAAAATGCGAGATAATTCTTTCCAGGAGTCACCCCAATTTTTTAAAAGAGCTTTTTGCCGAAGAAGTGCCGGAAATCAAAGAAGGCATAGTGGAGATACTGAAAGTTGTGAGGTTCCCGGGAGTCAGAAGCAAAGCGCTGGTAAAATCATTAAAAGAGCATGTTGATCC
>VMTI01000220.1 GCA_013791675.1 bacterium
AGTTACGAATATAAGCTATCACGGAACTTCTTCGTTTACGGCCACTATTAATGTATCTCCGACCTGTACAGCCGCGCTGGGGAATATAACGGTAAAAAATCCCGACGGCGGACAGATAACCGGCGCGAATCTGTTCACTGTTAATACAAAACCCGTGGTTACTTCCTGTGACCCCGGCCAGAGACCGCAGGGTTACGGTTCCGGTACAATCAGCATAATCGGCAACGGATTTGATAAGCCGCCGAATGATACATGGCAGGTTTCGTTTAACACGACTTCCATAAAGGTAACCAATGTGTCATACATATCGGATACACAGCTTGATGCGGATGTAATAATTTATTCAACAGCCGGAGCTCAGAATTACAATGTTACGGTGATAAATCCGGACGGCGGAACGGCAACCGGCGCGGGCAAATTCACCGTAAGCAACGGGCCTGCCGTAACATCACTGAACCTGAGCGAGAGGGGCAGGGGATGCGCGAATCAGGATATAAGAATTTACGGGAGTTATTTTCAGAGCGGAGCCACGGTGACGATTTCGGGCGCGAAGGTTAATTTTTCCTCAACCACATTTATAAGCGCCGGAGAACTTCAGATTATAATGAGTATTGATTACGATGCCGCTTTAGGAGCAAGGGATGTCACAGTGGTAAATCCTGATGGAGGCGTCAAGACTCTCGGAGGCGGCTTTACAGTGGGGAGCAATCCTGTTACAACGGTCGGGGCTCCCTGGAAATCCAGGCATAACGCCGCTTTAACAAAATCAACAGGGACATCGACAGCCGCTACGCAGAATGTTTATATTTCGCTGAAGCAGAAATCCAATGAAAAGTGGTATAAAGAGGGTTCCGGTTTTACTGAGAGCATAGAGGAGTGGATTTCCGCCTCCTATACCGCGGGAGCGAGCACATGGAGCTATGTATTGCCGGCGCTTAGCAATGGAACAAGTTACTATATAAGGACTTACGGCTTCGGTCAGAATGCCGGTAGAGAGCAGACAGGAACCGGCGTAACTTTTACTTATGATACATCAATAAATCAGGCGGTTTTTACAAGGCCCGTTCATCTTGCGCATTATAATGCGGACAGCAACAAGCTTGATAATATATACGGAACTGCGGATTCCGATACGAGTTTTGTGGAATTCTGTATTCGTGATTACGGCCTTGCTGCAAATACAACTTATTGGAACGGCTCCGCCTGGGTTGCGTCCGGTTCCGATTTATATTTTAACATAAATGACCCTTCTCCGAATAACTGGTCTTACTCTTTTTCAACAAATAACTGGACAAACGGCCACAAATACAATGTAAAAGCAAGGCCGACGGATATTGCCGATAACCAGGCCGCCGCCTCCGGCAAGGATTTCTGGATTGATTATGAAATTCCCGTCTCAACAATCACCTCCCCGGCAAACGGGGTGTATAACAATATGGCGGCAATTTCAGGCCCTTTGCATGACAAACCGTCTATCGGCGCGGTGACGGATGTGGAAATCTATATTTTCAGAAAATACGACTCATATTATTTTGACGGAACCGGCTGGTTTGACAGCATAAGGTGGATTGACGCGACAACTTTCGACCAGACAGGCTGGTCATATACCGTGCCCACGCCGACAAACACTTTTACCGATGAATACAGCGATGACGGTTATGATATAAAGGTGAGGGCAACAGACAAGGCGGGAAATTCGGAGTGCAGCGCCGACGGTACCTCAAAAACGACAAAAGTCGTAATTACATGGGACGACACGAAACCGCAGACAAGCATAACCTATCCTGCCGAAGGAATGGATGTAAACTGGTCAACCCTGACTATAAGAGGAAATTTTACCGAATTGAACGCTATGGATTACATAAAGATAAGCGTTTACAACACCAGCGCCGCTAAAGGGTGGACAGGCGCCGCATGGACAACCGGTCAGAAATGGGTGTCTATTCCCTCCGCGCAGGTTTTTACATCCTCATGGACATATTCTGTGATTTATGACCTTGCCGGCTGGTTAAGCGGTAATTTTGAAGTTAACACAATGGGAAAGGACAACGCGGGGCCGAATAATAATCTGGAAGCGCCCGGCTCCACAACGACTTTCAGCGTTGATTTTACGCCCCCGGTCAGTAATATCGTTACTTTACCCGCGAATGTGTCATGGCAGAATGATTCAATGACTTCTTATACGGGCACAGCGGGAGATGATACCAATGGAACGGGGATTTCTAAAGTATATTTAAAAATCAGGGATTTAACGCGGGGTACAACTTTCTGGAATGGCTCACTATGGGTTAATGATCCCGCGCAAAATACATGGGCAATTCTGGAAGATGACGCGCCGATTACCTCATGGACTTACGGAGACACGGAGTCCTTCCCCGGCCACACTCAGCAGCATGCTTATGAAATCACGCCTAAGGCGGTAGATGTCGCGGGGAATGAAAATACCGGTGCTGTTTATAAGTTCTGGTACGATATAAAAAAACCGACAAGCGCGATAAATTTTCCGGCGGAAGGCGGTATATATACCGTAAAATCAGTTCCCGGAGTGGAAGGATGGGCTTATGATTTGCCCATAAGTTCAAATACATTAGATGAGACAAAAGGCGCGAAAGTTCAAATTCTTATTTATGACAAAACGGACGTTGATTATTATCAAGGCGCCGGCTTATGGCTCGGTTCCCCCCAATGGCTTGACTGCGCGTGGGATATCTGGATTTCCACCTATTTCATAAGGCAGTGGACATACGCCTTGCCCGCGCTTGAGAACGGAGATGAATATCAGATTATTTCCAGGGCAAGAGACGCGTCGGGAAGTTATGATGTTATGCTGGATACTGTAAATTTTACCTGCAACGATTCATATCCTGAAACCCGGATTACAATGCCGAAAGGCGGAACGAATGTGGGGCTGTGCGTTATAAATGTCTCAACGACTATAGGGAAGATTCAGGGTGAGGCGCACTGCAGCGGGGCGGGCATAACCAAGGTTGAGATCGCAATGGTTTACCGCGATGGCGGCGCATGGCATTATTATGACTGGATTGCCAATAACTGGAATGCGGGCGCCTGGCAGTGGGAAGAGGTGGCCTATCCCACGACGAATAAGGGATATTTTGAAAAGGATTTAGCGGGTGTGGCCATGAAAGAAACCGAAGGATTCCCTGTAACCATAAGAGCAAAAGCTACCGCCGGCTCTATTGAATCCCCTGCTATGGGGAATAGGATTACTCCTTATGAAGAAGAGTGCCATTCATGGGCGAGTTTGCCCGGCCACGGAAAAATAACAGGAGGCCCTAGCCAGTTCGGAGGCAAAATCAATGCCGGCAAGGGGAATACCGTTGTTTCAAACGGCGTGGATGTCTGTATTCAGAAGATTATAACAAGTCCTTCGGGCTCAAATGACGGCGATGTATGGGATGCGGAGGATGATGATAAATACTGGAACTGGCAGACAGGAACCTGGGTTGATGCGCAGGCGTTGGCAACATGGTCAACAGGCACGGTGACCGGCCCCGATGCCGGCACCGACAACCTCTATTCATGGACAATAAATATATCGGCGACGCCCGGAGAATGGAATTATGTAGCGTGGGAGACCGACCTTTATTACAGGATTCTGACAAAGACCGGTAATAGTTATCCTGATAATGAAGATTCTCCCTCCGGCGGCATGGTGGTTATTGTGGACACTGTGCCCGCGAACTCAATTGTCAATGTTCCGGGCAACGGGGCGACATTTAAGGATTTAAATACAATCTCAGGTACAGCGTATGACGCTGTGGCGGGTGTGAAGGCAAGCGGAGTGGAACTCAGGATAAAGTATATTGACGCGCCCGCGACTTATTATTGGACTGTTGGCGGGTCAAGCTGGGCAAAACACGAAGTGTGGAATCCCATAACAAACAGCGCGGGCGGCGGCGGCGATATCGTTAACTGGTCATGGGCGTCTTCAGGAGTCAATTGGCTAAACAGTTTTGATTTTATTATTCAATCAAGGGTATCGGACAATGGCAATAACCTTGAGTCGCCTCCCAAGGCAGGGCCAACCGTAACCTGCGACAGGGGCGGCCCAACAACCGTAATTACTGCGCCGCCGACCGCTAAAATTTATAACTTCACGGGAGCGAACTTTACGGTTTCAGGAACCGCAGGCGATGTCCTGTCTTCTGTAAATAAGGTGGAGGTACGGGTTTTTGCAAACGGGAAATATCTGCAGTCGGCATCCGGTGCCGGCGCGGCCGCATGGGACACCCCTGCGCAGTGGCTCGATGCGGGTAATATCGTATGGAACATCTCATTGTCCACAAGAGCATGGTCCGACGGCGGCTGGGATTTGAATAATATCGTATCAACAATTACCTCGCGGGCTACGGATTCTCTGGGGAATATCGGGGCCGTTTCGGCGCCGGTATGGTTTATGTTTGATAATGAAGCCCCTGTTTCGGTTGTATCAAAACCCACAACCCTTAATAATCACAATTACAATGACACGACTGAGAATATAGCCATGATTTACGGCACAGTGTCGGATAACCAGCAATATAAAAAAGTTTTTGTACAGATACAGCAAGGCACTCTTGATTCTTACTGGAAATCGACAATAACCGACTGGGTTTCCGGCGGCTACTGGAACGATGCGGTAATTCACACTTCATCGTGGACATTCAAGGATATTCCCACATGGGTTAATCAATGGACATACGGCGTGTGGAGTTACGGCGTGGATGTCGCCACAAACACAGGGCCGAAGCCCGGCGATGAACGCCGTTTCCAATTTGATATTATTCCGCCGACATCGGATGTGACGGAACCTCCGGACGGATCTTATAGAAAAACTCCCCCTGATATTACGGGAACTTCAAATGATGCGGAAACAGGGATAAAAGACGTTAAGGTAATGATAAAGTATCTTGACGGGGGAGCGACATATTACTGGAATACGGTTAACTGGGCCACTCCCCAGGTATGGATGAATGTCACCAATCCGCTCGCGAGCCCCTGGTCAATGACAGGAGAGCCCGGGGCCGGCCAATATACTCCCGGAAGAATATACAGGGTTGTTTCCCGCGCCGCTGACACAAAAAGCTCGGATGCGGCGCCCACGGGCTGTCTTAATTATGAAAGTTATTCCGCAAAATGGAATGAATACATCTGGGATGTTAAAATTCCGACGGCTTCCATCACGTACCCGGTTCAAAATGGTTATATCTCTCAAACGGGTGACATTAAGGGGACTTCTTATGACGCTACAGGAGCAACATATACTGTTCCGGGCAAAATTGTGTCCGCGGGAAAGGTTGATGAAGTGTGGGTAAAGTTGTGGAAACTGAGCGGCGCGGCGACTTATTACTGGGATAATTATACCGCTTCGCCCAATACCTGGACAACGTCGGTTTGCTGGTCGACGGCGACTTTATCCGCAGACGCGACTTCATGGGCGCTGCCCCGCCCCGTATGGGAAACAAAGGAGTACCGGGCAACAGCCAAGGCAAAGGATAAAGCGGGAAACTGGCAGACAATATTTTCCACCATCGTGTTTAACGGAGATTTTGCGGCCCCCAACTCTTATATCACAAAACCGGAACACAATCAGAGCTATGATGTAATGGACGTCATCACAGGGACCTCCTCCGATGAGAATGAAATGAATTATGTCAGATTGTACATAAGAAATGATGAAGCGGGCGATCCGAGGTACAATTACTGCTGGAATGGTTCAACATGGACCGCGGCAAATCCGTACTGGCTTACGGATACGTCGCACTCCTGGCCGAACTGGCAATATGATGTAAGTTATCCCACAAACGCGTGGGAAAGCGGAAAGTATTATTATGTAGTGTCTCATGGATTTGATAAAGCAAATAACGAAGAGGATGCCGCGGGCGGCGAAACCCCGGGGCAGAATAAAAATAGATTCAGATATGTCGCTCCGGCCCAGACGTTCAAGGTAACCGTAGGGACGAATCCGGTTGCGGGCGCGCAGTATGATTTAACGGTGGAGGCATGGAATTTAGACGGACAGCAGACTGCGTTGGGTTATACAGGGCAGATAAAATTCACATCTCCTTCAGGAATCGGTTTTACAATGACGCCCGGAAGCTACACTTTTATTCCTTCCGACAACGGCGTTCATGTTTTTTCCGCATCTATTTCATCAGGGCCTGTTTTTAAAACGCCTCTCGGGGCGGGCACATGGAAGGTGTATGATGATGAAACCTACGCTTCGGAAATCTCAACGACAATTACGATAAACATAAAACCGGGCGCGTTAAACCACTTTAATTTATCGCAATTGCCGGCCAATGTTATTGCCGGAGCCGCAAAAGATATTAAAGTTACCGCGATTGATATTTGCGGAAACACAAAAACTGATTGCGATTCCACGATCACATTTACATGGGGGAGCGATCAGGACACGCAGGCGTCTTATCCCGGGGATTATGCATTTAATGCGGGTGATAACGGGGAGCATCTGTTTTCATCAACCGTGACTTTTAAGACGGCAAATATAGGCCCCGGAAACACCTCAAATAACGGCTGGGATTTTAGAGTTGAGGATAAAGCGGATGCCGGAAAATTCGGGTTAGTTTCAAACATCATCTGCTTCCCGGGATTCAAATCGCAATTTGGGGTAACGGCCTCGACAGGTCCGTGGACGGCGGGCGTAGGGAAGGCGACGGTGACGGTTGAGGCGGTGGATGCGTTCGGGAACAGGTGTTCCACGGGAACGAATATATACAATAAAACAATGACAAAAAAGGTCTCTTTTACTTCTTACGCGGATTCAGGGGACGGTGCGTCAAAGACACGTTTCGGGAATGCGCTGCTTCCGACCAGCTATATGTTTACGACAGGCTCCGGCTCCGATAACGGCTATCATGTGTTTAACGCGACGGCAAGTTTCAGGAGAATAAGCGGCAACGCGGCAATAACCGCGACTGATAATGACGCAATTACCGGTCAGCAGACGGGAATAAAGGTAAACGCGGCCGCTATACATCATTACGATGTTTCCATGACGACTTCCGCTACGGCGGGCGTATGGTATGATGTGCTGATCACGGCTCGGGATCAATATAATAACCTGAAAGAGTACGGTGCGAATATAACTTTTGAAAGTTCTCTCGCGGGAGGCGACTGGGACAACAAAGGCGTTTACACTCTTCCCGGCTCCGGACAGGGAACAGCTTCGCAGTGGATTCAACTCAAAAAGACGGGTTCCGGAATCTGGGTGAAAGGGAAAGACGCCGCCCTGTATGAAGGCAGTCAGACGGGGATAGGGGTTGTGGCGGGAGCCGTTCATCATCTGAGGGCGTCGGGTTATCCGCCATCCGTTACCGCCGGCGAGACCGGCAAATATGTTTATGTGAAGGCCGAGGACGCGTATAATAACCAGTATTACCACTATACGGGCACGGCGACGCTCAGTTCAAACTGCCCCGATGTTTCCTATCCTTTCGGCAACACTTACGATTTTTCGGATCCCAACCCCGAGGGCGGCCAGCCGATTTCGGTTGTTTTTAATAAATCGGGCACATGGAAGATATACGCCAGTGACGAAGATAATTACAGTATCAAATTCGGCACCCAGAGCGGCATACAGGTCAAGCCCGCCCAGGCGGTGAAGTTCGCGGTGACGGCTTCAACGAATCAGACATTCGGAGAGTCCTATTCCGTAACTGTGGAAGCGCTTGATACAAATAATAACAGGGCGACGGATTATGACGGCAAAATCCATTTCACTTCTGACGGAACGCCTGTTGATTTTCCCGCCGATTACAGATTCACCTCGGGATATACCGGCGCCGATCAGGGGATTCGCACTTTTACATATGAACTCAGCTTTTCAACCCGCGGATCATGGTATGTGAGCGCGGAGGATATCGCGGGTGATAGCCTCGGCTATGGCGGAGCATCCGACGGCATAACCGGCCAGCAGTCAGGGATTTATGTGACAACCCGTCCCGACTCAAAATTGACATTTCCCGCTCACGGCGACAATATAAACGCTCTCACGCCTCCCGCGATCGCCGGTACTCTTTACGACGATGAGAGCGTCATTGAACTGAAAATAAAAATCCTCAAAGGTTCAGACCAATGGAATGAATCTATTTCCAATTGGGTTTCGTATGAATACTGGAACGTTTGTAATATTTATCCGTCTTCATGGACATATACCGCCACATCCCCCGGCTGGATATCCGGCGGAAATTTTAAAATCGTTTCAAAGGCAAAGGACAACAAAAATAATTTTGATGTAAATCTTACGACAATAACATTTCTCTTTGACAATGACGCGCCCATTACCGTTTTCACCGACCCCGTGCAGGACGGACACAGGAACACCGTCCCGTTCAGAATAGAGGGCACGGCGGCGGACGAGCCCGCGACTAATTCGGGGCTTTCAGAATTAAAAATAAAAATTGCGCAGATGAGGCCTCCCACTCTTACCGCCGGCGCGACTTATTACTGGGATGATTTTACGAAAGCATGGGTAACTAACCCCGCATGGAGTTCAAATGATGCGGGGGAATACTGGATTTCCAACACAACTCCAACATGGGGCACTCCATCCGACGGTTTATGGTATAAAATTTTTGCGTACCACAAAGATTTCGCCGGAAATATAGAGAGTACAAAAACCGTGACATTTATATATGACAAAACAGCGCCGGACTCATATCTGGCGAAACCGGTAAATCCTTTTGAGAGCGATGTGTCTCTCGGCAAAATATGGGGAACAGCCGTTGATCATCCGGATGCGCCTTATTGGAATTCGGGGCTGGGCAGCGTCCAGGTGCGGATTTCTTCCGGTACAGGCACGGGGATCTACTGGAACGGTTCCGTGTGGCAGAGTTTAAGCCCCGAGGCCGCCTGGCAGAACGCTTCGCTGTGGACTTCTTCATGGACATATACTGCGGGTGTGCCGGCGTGTTTTTCGGAAGGTTTGACTTATGTGGTGAATTCCCGCGCGAAAGACAACACAACTTCCGACGGGGCTTCCAATCCCAATGTAGAGGTTTCAATAACGACACAGACTTTTATTTATGACACTGCCGAACCGCAGTCCTGGATGACCGTTCCCGCCGAGGCGACAATTTATGAAGTAATGAATACTATTTACGGAACGGCTTCCGATACGGCGCCCGGGACTCTTGCCAATGTGAAAATAAAGATAAAGCAGATTTCCGGAGGCAGTTACACCGGGCAGTTCTGGGACTGGGGAACTTCCGGCTGGACTCTCACGCCTTCGCAGGAATGGTGTGATGCGATAACTCCAACGGGCGAGAACTGGAGCAAGAATACCTCCGCGCTCGTTTGGGAGGCCACGGCCGCCGGCGTTGAGTATTACACTTATTTCAGAGCGGCTGATCAGGCGGGCAATATTGAGGCGGAAGATTATCATTCATGGACATTCAAGTCCCCGTATCCGGATACTGTCGTAACGAGCCTTCTGGGCACGGACTTGAACCCTAATTATTATTTCAAGCCCTCTCAGATACAGGGAACGGCGGATCAGTACACAACGGCGGACAGCGTGTGGGTCATCCTCTCCTCGGCGCCGTCTTACGGGACTTACTGGAACAACGGCACGGAATCATGGGGGGCGTCCGACGCGGGGAATCTTGTTGACACCCCCACGGGGGTTTTTCCCGCCGGCAACCCGTGGACATTTACCATTTCAACAAAAGCCTGGTCGGACGGGGTCAAATATATGGTGAAATCAAAGGGCGCCGGCCCCGCCGGCGACGAGCAGGATCTGACAGACAGATATTTTGTCATTGACCAGACAAAACCGGATTCGGAGACGACAAATCCTTCCGACGGAGATCACGATATGACGCTCTATCAGATTTTGGGTACTTCATGGGACTATGCGCTTGGTAAAGTGGGTGGTGTTGAAATAAGAATTCAGAACGCCTCACTCGGTTATTATCAGGAAGGATCCTGGAGCGGTTCCGCTTACTGGATAAGCTGTTTGCCGGTTGATGGGAATTTTAACTCTATAAGCGAGCTCTGGAAATGGGATGTTGACTATCCGACGGAGTGCTGGAAACTGGACGGAACCTACTCAATAGAGTCCCGAGCTAAAGATAAGGTCACGCCTTCGGCTAATGTTGAGCCGTCACCCTATTACAGCGCCGGCATTATCATTGACAATTCCCCGCCGTCGTCCTGGATGATTGCCCCGACAACCTACACATATTACTATAACAGCCTCGCGTTGATCAAAGGAACAGGCGCCGACGACGCTCCCGGAGTATGGGATGATATAAAATTCCGGATACTGAATGCCGACACAACCAGATACTGGGACGGCGGAACCTGGAATGTCATCCCTCAGTGGCTTTATAAAAGTGATCCCGATATGAGCATCTGGTCTTCCTCATGGACATACGCCGGTGTCAGCTGGCAGTCGGGTTATGAATACCGTCTGACCGAATCCGGCATTGACCGGGCGGGAAATGTTGAAACATCCTCTCATACGGCATATATTCTTTACGATGATAAGAAGCCCCTTTCGGGCGGCACTCAGCCGTCTCCCGCGGCCAGTTATAACGTTCTTGATGAAATAAGAGGCACAGCCGCAGATTATACCGTAGGCCAGCTGCGGGTCTCTGATGTTAAGGGCGTTAAAGCCGCTTACAGAAGGATAAGCGAACCAACCACCGGTTACTGGAATCAGAGCGGCTGGACGGGCACGGCCCCCATGTGGTTTGACGCAGGTTACGCGAAGGCGACGGATGTCTGGGTTGAAGACGGCGAAAACCCCTTTGACAATGTTACGGCTCCTCCCGACGGGACTTATCAGGCGGTTATCCGCTCTTATGATGAGGCAGGCAATTTCCAGACGAGTTACACGACCGTCACATTCAGCTGGGATTTATCAAAGCCGACATTCACGATTGTCTCACCCTCGACTGCGGCGGCTGTAAAAATAATGGACACCGCGCTTTTGCTCGGCGAGAAGATGGCGGTCGGCGAAACAAAAGTCATTTTTTACGCTGAAAGCGGATGGAACGGGGAGACGGTAAATTCTTCATACACGGCAATACTGAACGCCGCGCAGGTCCTGGAACTGGGCCAGCAGACAATACCGCAGGCGCAGTTTGACGGCACGCTCATTAACGGAAATAAGTATAAAGTAAAAATAACCGGGTCTGACCTTGCCGGCAATGAAGACGACGGCTCATGGTATCATTCCGGAATCATTTTTGATCTGACGACGCCTGCTGCTTATTTCAGTTACCCCTATAAATACGACCATTCCTCAATGACCGTCGTTTCCGGAACGGCGAAGGATGATCCCGTCGTAGCCGGGGCTTTCGCCAGCGGGGTTGATTTGGGCGAAATAAAAATAACGCGCGATCCCAACGGAACGGCTTCCTGGTGGGACGGCGTTAAATGGCAGGGCGGCGCCTTGTGGCTCGCCGCATCCGGGGAAACGGCCTGGACTTATAATGTGGGTATCGCCACCGCTTTCCAGCACGGGATTGAGTACAGGCTTGATGTCCGGGCGAATGATGATGCCGGCAACACCCAGCCAACGCCTTCAAATTATGTTTTCAGAATTGACACCGCGCCGCCTGCGGGAACTATAAATTACCCCGTAAACGGCAATTTTTACAACACGATGACCAGTCTTTCGGGTTCGGCGTCGGACGCTCTTTCCGGCCTTGTCGCCGGTTCCGTCAAAATCCAGATAAAGAAAAATGACGCGCCTATCCAGTACTGGGGCGGCGCCGCGTGGAACAACGATCCGCAATGGGTGACGGCATCCTGGGCCGCCGGTTCATGGAGTTACGCTTCGGGCCCGAACACCGCGAAGCTCGGCGAGCACGATGACGGTACCGAATATAAAGTGAACGCCCGTATCACGGACAAGGCGGGGAATTCCTATAACGCGGCCGAAAAAACTTTTTATAACGATGTCGTGGGGCCTGCCGCGGCGATAACGAGCGTCGCTGATGGCGGTTATTATAATTCATCAACGCTTTCAGACATTGACGGGACAGCTTCCGGGACTCCCGCGGAAGTGTCAAAAGTGGAGATCGTCATCAGGCAGGAAGATGATTTCTGGAACGATGTGACAGAATTATGGCAGGCCTCGGCGAAATGGATCACCGCGTATTCGACGACGACCACTCCCTATGAGGTGTGGCATGTGACGGGAATCAACTGGATAGACGGCATAGAGCATCATATATGGATGAGGGTTGCGGATGAGGCGGGGAACCTCGTAAAATACAATCACGCCACGCAAACGGACATAACGGACGATATAAATTATTACGCGGCTTTTACCTATGATGCAACCAACCCGTCTTCCGTGGTGTCTTTCCCGGGGAATCAGGTATATTATAATGTCAAAAACTCAACTTTTTCCGGGACGGCGTCGGATTATTCCCCCGGATCGGGCGTCTCATATGTGAAGACAAGGATCCAGAGGGCTTCGGACGGCAAGTGGTGGAGGGGCACCTTTTGGGGTGACACGCGGGAACTTACAGCCGACTTTACGCCGCCTTCCGCCTGGGAATATTATGTGAATCCCGCTAATGTCAACACTTTCTACGAAGTTTCCCAGGAAAAATATATTCTTTTCTCCGTCGCTTACGACTTTTCCGGAAATATAGAAGTACTGACGGGCAAATGCACTTTCTATTATGATGTTGTCGCTCCGACTACATCGGTGAAACTTCCTGCGACCGCCGCCGCGAGTGAGTATTACACGGCGGGACACTTGATAAACACGAGGATCCGGGGTGAATTCTATGACGCTTATTCAGGGATAGATTATATTCAGATAAAAATTTCATCGGGCTCTTATTTCTGGACAGGCAGTTCATGGACGGCAGTAAACCAGTGGACAAATACCGGAGCGAATATATGGGCTTCGTCGTGGACATATATTTCGCTTCCCGCGTGGCAGAATGCCGCCGTTTACACGGTTATAAGCCGCGGCGCCGACGCGGCCGGGAATACGGAGGCCGCGCCTGTTTCCAAATCATTTACTTATGACACGACGAAGCCGTATTCGGCCGTGACAACGCCGCAAAACGGAATGGGATATGAGGGTATGAACACAATTTCCGGAACGGCCGGCGATGATTTGAGCGGCGCCTTTTCCGCGGGAGTGTCAGTACAGCAGAATTTCGGCGATTTCAGGTATTATGATGTAGCCAATTCGTCATGGAAGGTGTCGGTCATCTACAACACGACAACTCTCAACGCGGGCAACTGGAACTGTAATTCGTCAAATATTCCCTGGGAAGACGATAAGGAATATAAAATACAGTCAAGGGCGGTTGATAATGTCGGTATAGCCGAGACAAACCTGACGGATGGCTCACAGTCTGTTTTCCAGTATTACAAGCCAGCGACTTCTTTGGCTCTGCAGAAGTCAAACGGAGATTTCTTCCCTGCGGAAACAATAGCGGGAGCAATCATCCCGATAAGAGTGGTCGCGAAGAATGTCGACGGCAACACGGCTAAATGGTATCAGGGAACGGTGGAATTTTTGTGCAAAAATTCCGCTTATGATACGGTGCCGTCCAGTTACACATTCACGACCGCCGACGCGGGAATAAAATTTTTTGACGGGAGTTTTTCTACCACGACGCTGAAGTTTGTTTACAGGGACGCCTCAAGCAATGTGACCGTCCGGCAACTCCTCGGTGCCATGCCCAACCAGAAAGTGCTCAATGTAAAGTGGGCGGGGCTGTATCCCGACGGAAAATTCACAGTTGTCGGCATTAATAATCCCGCCACGGCGGGAGTGGCTGAATCGCCCTTTGTTACGGCGTATGACGGCAAATGCGGAGCTAACGGAAATAATGGAAATAAGGTTGAGGATTATGCGGGCACCGTCACTTTTATAAGCGACGACACCGCGGCGATAGTTCCTACAAATTACCAGTTTACAGGCGCCACGCGCGCGTTTACGGGAGAGCTGATCTTTAAAACGGCGAAGGCGACGGGCGGCTGGTATTTAACTGTGAAGGATGTGTCAACACAGACCATAACCGGTTCTCAGTCAGGGATTCTTGTGAAACCCGGAGCGCTGGATCATTTCACGGTGTCGCAGATAGAGGATCCATTTACGGCGGGAGATTCCACGGGCGCCGTCGTTGAGGTTTTCGACGCCTACGCCAACCGAAAAACGAATTACGCGGGAACTGTGATTTTTGGCAGTGACGATACTCACGGCTCGGTAAAGCTTCCTTCAAATTATCAGTTTACATCGGGCTCGGGAGCGGATAACGGCCTGCACAGTTTTTACAGCTATGAGGGCAGCAGTATAACGCTGTGTACGGCAGGAAACAAATCTGTCTGGGTGAAGGATTCCGGCTATACACTGAGGAGGGGCACGCAAACGGTCACCGTTAATCCGACTTTCGCGTCGGCTTTTGTCGTGACGATGGACACTTATAATGTGACTGCGGGCGCGGGGAATAATATTAAAGTGAAGGCGGTTGACGCCTACGGTAACAAGCAGAGCGCTTATACCGGCGCTGACGCTTATGTCACTTTTACATCAAATAACGGAAGTTATGAAACCGGCGGTACGGGTGAGGTGACTGACGGAGAGAGGGTGTTTACTTCGTGGATACGGCTGAAAGAATCAAGTGATCCGGATTCCGAGAGATTTTCGGTAACCGCCGCTGACGCTAACGGCTATCCCGCCAACGGCGGTGTTCTTATCCAGGGAACGCAGACCGGAATAAAAGTGGATCCCGCGCCCGCGAATAAAATAGTTCTTACGGGAGTTCCCGCGGGCGCTTCGGCGACGGCGGGGGAGGCCGAAACGGCGAATGTGAGAATAAGGGACGAATTCAACAATATGGTTTACTCATGGGGCGGTATTATCACATTCCACACAAACGGCACGGACAACAGCGCCACGGTAGAAGCGAAAGTCGTGCCTTCCACCCAATCTCTGTCGGGCGGCATGGCCAATTATGCCGTTAAATTTTTCAGTTCCGGCGCCAACAGGCAGCTGTGGATTTATTCCGGCGCTCTCAGTTCCGCTTCAAAAACGGGCATTACAGTTATTCCTTCGGGGCTGCATCATTTCGGCGTTACTCTGGGAGGGCTCAGCGCCGGGAACGCCGTGACAAAAGACAGGGCGATGAATATTACCGTTGAGGCGCAGGATGTCTACAACAACAGGGTGGCGAATTATATTTCAACCGTGACATTTTCATCCGATGACCCTGCGCCCGCGGATCTGCCGGCGACATATAAATTCTCGTCAACTTCCGATGCCGGGATTAAAACATGGACGAACGGGGCGACATTCCATTCATCCAATACGGCGAGCGGCTGGAGAGTCCGCGTTGTTGATGCTAATACGGCGGAAGAGGGTTACAGCCAGTACGCCAAGGTTCTGCTCCCGCCGGAAACTGTCTGCGCAAAGCCCTGGAACGGTTACAGGGCATATGATTTAACGGAGGCCACGGGCACATCCATTCCGCACAGCGCCGCTTACGCGACGGTGTCCGCCGTTAAAATTCAGCTGAAATGCGTGCAGGGCCTCGCTCCGCGCCTTAATAATTACTGGCAGGGAGGTATATCGTGGGGCGCGTCTCCCGCATGGCTGCCTGTTGATTATTCGGTTATTGCGGAAACTTTTTCAAAAACCGGCCTGCCGGCGTTCAATGTTCTGGACGCTGATGGAAACGCCCGCTATGAGTTTTACTTCAAGTCCTACGACACACTTTTCGGCACCGAATCCGCCAAAGGGCCATATGAGTTCCATAATGACAGGGGCCTTCCGGGAGCGGGGTTCACATCTCACTCCGACGGAGGAAATTACTCGTCGATAACGCAGATAGAGGGGACCTCGTCCGATCCGGGGGCATTTTCAAATATAACAAATGTGCAGATTATGATTAGTTATGTTGTTCCGCCGACGACATATTACTGGAGCGAAGTGGCTCTTGATACGACAACGGCCCCGACATGGAACGCCTGCACGGCGTCTGACGGCACCGGCTTTAACAGCGCTTCCGAGGACTGGTACTTTAACGCCTCAAATGTCCTGTGGCAGGATCAGCTGGATCACACGATCAAGGCGCGCTCTTACGATGCCGCGGGCAACACCGGCGCTTCCTCCGAAATTGAGATCGCCTATGATACGGATGTGCCTGATTCGGATGTAAGCTCTCCCGCCGACGGGGCCGTCGGCAATTCCGCTCCGGCGATTTCGGGGACCTCCTCCGATACGCAGGGCGTGGGCTATGTGAGGATGCGGATACGCAAGAAAGAATCCGGCATAACGGATAAATGGTGGGACGGCGACGCGTGGCAGACTTCGCAGTCCTGGCTTGGCGGTGCGACGGGCTCATGGGGGAATCCTTCTGTCGCATGGTCTTTCTCCGTGCCGGGCGCTCCTTTCGCGGAGAACACGACTTATTATTTCACTTCAAAGTCAACGGACACAGCCGGCAACACCGAAACGGCTCTGGTTGAGAGAAAATTCATCTATGACACCGTAAAACCGACAGCCACAGTTGTCGCGCCTACTTCCGCGCCGCAGAACTGGAGTTTCAGCGATATCACGGGGACAGCGTATGACCTCAACGGCGTCACGGGCGTTCAGGTCGCTCTCCGCCGCGATCCCGGTGTGTGGTGGACCGCCGCCGGCTGGGGTGAATTCGCCAGTATGATCTGGGTTGATGCCTCAACTTCGGATAATTATCAGAACTGGAGCGTTCCGGGAATCAGCTGGCAGGACGGGCGCCTGCATCAGCTCTGGGCAAGAGTTTATGACGGGGCGCTCAACAAAACCGTTTACGCCTCGGACACGCCCTCGGATATAGAAACGAAATTGAAATACATCCTGGAATTCAGGTATGACAAATCCACTCCCGAGGCACATGTGGATTATCCCGCGGATCTGGGCGCCTATAACATAAAGATAGGGACCTTTACGGGTTGGGCGGAGGATCTCCCCACGCCCAACAGCGGCGTCAATAATGTCAAGGTGAAAATAAAACGCTCAAACAACCAGTGGTGGGACGGCGAAACGTGGAGCGGCGAAATAGACCATTTTGCCGACGGCACGGTCAGCTGGGAATATGGAATCGGCTCCGGCAATCTTGGCGCTTTCTATATCAACAGCGAGGAAACATATTATATCTACGCCCGCGCCAGAGACAACGCTGTGAATATTGAGCCTTACGAGCTGAAGTCAACATTCTACTATGATATTGTCAAGCCCACATCGGCGATAACATATCCGGTGAACGGGCAGTATTACACATCAAATAACCCGACGGTGATCAGGGGCGGTATGTTCGACAAATACAGCGGGATTGATTTTGTGAAAGTTAAGATATCGTCCTCATCGTATAACTGGACAGGAAGCTCGTGGACGACAACCGCCCACTGGCTGACCGCGAATGTTTTCACATCGTCCTGGACATACACTTCACTGACCGGCGCGTGGAAGAACGCCGGCGTTTATAGTGTAACAACTTATGTTTCCGATAATGCGGGCATGATACAGACCTCAACGCCGACGGTTTCTTTTACTTATGATTCAAGCGAACCGGATTCTTTTATCAGCGCGCCGGTTGACGGCCAGATGCGCGAGGATCTGCTTGTTGTCAAGAGCACCGCCTCCGACGCGCTTTCCGGGGTTTCCGAGGTAAGAATGGCCGCACAGCAGGATTTCGGTTCTTATCTCTACTGGTCGTCCACGGCCTCTGTCTGGACGAGCGGGGTTGTTTACAACACGACGACATTCAGCGCGGGTTTTTACGAACTTGATACTTCCCAGATCCAGTGGGTTAATGACAGCTGGTATAAAATTTATTCCAAAGCCTATGACAATGTGAGTATAGCGGAAACGTCTCCGGATATAAATTCCTTCAAATTTGTAAAACCGGCGGTGAGCCTCTCCCTTGAATTTATAGGCGGAAGCGACATCGCGGGTTCAACCCTTACGGCGGGAGTTGAATACGATATCAGGGTGCGGGCGCTCAACGAAGACAGCACGCCTGCTCTGGCGTTTAATAAAACCGTGACCTTCTGGACGGATGAGGATTCGGGAGAAGCCATTCTGCCGGATGATTACACATTTAAGATCAGCGACGGCGGCGTTCATAATTTTGATTTTGCGACTTCAACCGGAATCTGTCTTAAAAAAGTAAAGGCATCTGGCTACTGGAGCGTTAAAGTCGAAAGGTCGGGAGGCGTGACACCTCCCTCGCTCGATACCGATGCCGTTTATGTTAAATGCGGTTCCATTTCGACGATGACTATTACAGGTGTCGCAGGGGAAGTCACGGCCGGAGTGAAGCTCAGTCCGGTTGTCACTCTTTACGACGGGCAGTATGGAACTTATGGAAATAAAGTGAACGATTACGCCATGAAAGCAGAGTTTGAAAGCACGGACACGCAGGCACAACTGCCGGTGACCTATCAATTTGTCACATCCGGCGGCGGCGCAGATGGCGGTGATCACACATTTAATTCCGGCGGCGGTGAGCTCGTTATGAAAACCGCCGCCTCCTCCGGCTGGACAGTTAAAGTCAAAGATCAGGATTTTCCCGCGCTATATTATTATGGAATAACGGTTAAGGTAAAACCCGCCGGTCTTCATCATTTCAATGTCAGCGGGCTGCCTGACCCGTATGCGCTGCCTTTGAGTACGCACATAACGGTTGAGGCCAGAGACATATTTGAGAATAGGAAGACGGATTACACCGGCACAATTCAATTTAATACCAACGACCTGCACACTTCCAAGCAGGTGCCGGGGAATTACAAATTCACTACGTTCGGCTCGCCGGACGATGACGGGATACACACTTTTGAGGCGGATTTTCCGACGACAACCGTGAAACTCTGCACAACGGGTAATATCTATGTGCGGGTAAAAGACACGGCTTACGGCGTCTGGCAGGGCACTCAGACCGTTACGGTTAATCCCGCGACAAGAGATAGCTATGAGGTGGCATTCGCGACAAACCTGACGGCCGGCGTTTATTACGACATTACCGTTACGGCAAAAGACCAGTACGGGAACATTGACACAACAAATGACGATGCTGTTGAGTTTGTGACGAACGGGCCTGTCACATATTATGACCTGCCCACCGCAGGAGTTCAGCTTGTTAACGGAGTGAAGACATGGTCAGGTACCGACGGCGTCTCTTTAATGAAATCCTCGTGGACCTCAGGTGGCGTTATTACCAGCCCCTGGTATGTTAAAGCCCAGTGGGTGGATAATCCCTCTTTGATATACGGCAGTAAGCAAAATATAAAAGTCAACCCGCTTTCAGCTTCAAAATTCAGCGTGAGCGGAATAGCGAGCCCCTTTACGGCCGGCGGCGAAGACCCGTTCTACGTGACGGCGCTGGATAAATATGACAACCGTGACGCGAATTATTCATCTACGATAACCTTTACGTCAGACAACGCCGGATGGTCGGTCACTCCCTCAACTTATGTTTATATTTCCGCCACTGACCGCGGCAGAAAGCTGTTTAATGTCATCCTGCAGCAGACAGGACCCAGTTTCGAGGTCCGCGCCTGGCAGAGCGTGCCGTCTTCGCCGACATTAGAGGGAAAACAGTCGCCCATAGAAGTGGTGCCGGCCTCTTTCAGCGGCTTCACTTTGTCCGGCATCGTCAATCCCCAGAGAGTGGATTATATAACTTACAATGTTCAGGTGAAGGCTATTGATACTTTCGGAAACACTGTGACGAATTACGGCTCGACGGTGGCGTTCAACTGCGCCACCGACCCTCTTATGATTGTGACGCCGTCGCAATATCATTATCAGCCCTATAATAACGGCGTGGCGACATTTACCGTTAAAATGAGGACATCCGGCTCATCGCATAATGTTCAGGTTTATGACATAAACGACACCGCTAAAAAAGGCTGGCAGAACGGTGTGACGGTGACGACGGAGCCTGTTTCCGCCGCGTCAATGCCTTTCAATAATTTGCACACAAATTCTCTCGCGAATCTTATAGGTACGGCTTTTGCTTATAATCCCGCTGAAGTGAGTTCTGTTGAGATAGAATTAAAGTGCATCGACGGGCCGGCAGCTGAAAATAACAAATACTGGCAGGGCGGAATTTCATGGCTTGCGGGTGAAAAATGGATGCTTACAACAGGAACAACCGACTGGACAATCGGAAAGCCAACCGTTTGGCCGAAAAAAGCGGCTTCTTCGGCGGCGAAATTTCAGCTGTGGACTAAATCTCACGATAACTTAGGTTCTACTGAGACTGTGACGGGTTCAATAGTGTTCTATTACGACGACGGCGCTCCCGCAAGCGCTGTTTACGACCCGTCCGGCGAATATGTAAACAGCAAGCCGCTTATAAAGGGCACGGCGGTTGACCCGCCGGGCAATACGGGAACAACTAATGACAACATTACAAATGTTGAAATTGCGATTAAAATTATAACGGGCACGGTAACAGGCACGACTTACTACTGGCAGCATTATGTCTCATCCGGCGCATGGAAAGCGGGTGTTACGCCGCTGTGGTTTAACGCCGACGCGCAGGACGGCGTTTTCGACCAGACACAGGAAGAGCCGTGGTCGTGGGATTCGGCGGAGGTTGATTGGAAAGACCAGAAGGAGCATTTCGTGTATTCAAGGTCTTATGATGGAGCGGGGAATATGGAAGCCCCGCCGATTGTAAAGAGGATTGTTTATGATACGCAGACGGGAGTATCCGTTGTAGTTCTCCCTTCCGGAAGCCCTCAGAACTACAATTCAATGGCGTCAATTTCCGGTACCGCCTCGGACGCCCAGGGCATTGATTATGTGGAGATAAGTTTATTTAACGGTGTCAATTATTTTAATGTTGCTCCATGGACTTTCAGTTCGGCGTCGGAACTCTGGATAGTGTGCGCGGGTTCAACATCATGGTCATGGAATTCATCAACAGTAACATTCAGTTACGGCGCCTCTTATACCGCCAGATCCCGCATGACGGACAAAGCCTCCAATCCGGAAGCGCCCGGAGCGGGTAAAACTTTTGTATGGGATAATGCCTCTCCCGCGTCGTATATCCAGTATCCCGAGGAAGGGGCGACGAATAACATAAATGATTCTACATCAACCCTCACAATTTACGGCACCGCCTCTGACGCTTATTCCAATGTCAGCAAAGTTGAACTCGCGATAAAGAAAGGCGCGGGGAACCTTTACTGGGACGGAAGCGTGTGGCAGAGCGTGAGCGAATTCTGGGTGGTGGCGGATTTGTGGGCGTCTTCCTGGACATACACGGGCGTTAATTGCGGCGACGGCTCCAATCACAGAATATGGGTCAAGGCCTATGACGATGTTCTGCCGGTAAACAACAAGCAGGCGCCCACTGTGGGAGTGGAGGGCAGCGAGAATTCAAAATTCAAGTATGATATAACCGACCCTGTCAGCGATATCAGCTACCCCGGCAAAGGCATGGCGTATAATGTGAAAACCGGCACTTATACAGGAACTTTTGATGACCCGAATTTCGGAAGCGGCGTCAGCGAGGTGAAAGTTGTCATAAGGAGAGATTCCGACAATTTATACTGGTTCGGCGACGCGCCTTTCTGGTCGGATGAGACTCCGCTGGCGGCCTCTCTTGTCACAGCGGACACTTTTGAGTTTTACATTTCTAATGTGCCGGAATTTTATAAAAACATATCAGGGGAGACGCCGGAGGAAAAATATTTTATCTACACGAAAGCGCGCGATTTTGCGAACAATTATGAGGAAGGCGTCACTGTGCCGTGGACGGTCTGGAGATCAACTTTTATTTATGATACCGTGGCGCCTCTGATTGCCATTTCAACGCCGTCTCACCTGTCTCATTATAAGGAGCTCGCCGAAATAGGCGGCACGGCGGGGGATAACTGGAGCGGAATTGATTTTGTTGATGTGAGGATTTCAACGAATTCCTCTTATTTCTGGACGGGTTCTTCGTGGAGCGCGGTTTCCTTCTGGCTCAACGCGAGCGGCTCCGCCAGCTGGACATATACAACGCTTCCCGCATGGAGGGACGGAACAATATATAAAACGGAATCCCGGGTTTGGGATAAGGCCGGCAATTATAAACTCGCCATCGCGACTTTCACATTTGATGTTTCTTTGCCGACGGCGACAATAACGACGCCCGCCGCCGGAGAGCCCCATTATACGACGGATACGCTGCCCGTTAATTTCGCGGGTAATTCGGCGGACACTTCGCCTGGCCAGACGGTAAAAATCTACACGGCGCTCAAACATTTTAGTTCGAGCGAGTGGTGGACCGGCATAACTTGGACGTCTGGACAGCCTGTGTGGCTTGATAACGCGACAGGCGTCGCTCCCTGGCAGTGGCCGGTTAGTGTCACATGGAAAAACGCATCCGCCGACGAAAAACACGTTTTTTACGCTATCGCCAAAGATAAGGCGGGCAATACCCAGTATAACGCCAGCGCTTCCTCGGCAACTTTCTGGTTTCAGGGGAACATGCCGGAAACTCTTATAACAAAGCCCATAGAAGGGAAATATTATAATCGCGAAGCGGTCGGTTTGATTGCCATACAAGGCACTTCAAGTTACGCGAGCCAATGTTCCGTGAGGCTGCAGAGGCCCGGCGGAGACTGCTGGGATCAGTCTGCGAAATTGTGGAAATCATCCGGCACTTTTGAATGGAACGAGATAACCGGCCTCAATAACAACGGCGCCGATTCATGGTCACTGGTTGTTGACACGAATGCCTGGGTGAATAACACGCAGTATAAAACGACTTCAAAAGGTTTCAGCGCGCTCCTCAATACCACAGAGTCCGACTGGGGCACGAAAGCGGAAACAAACAAGAATTTCACGATGGATCTTCAAAATCCCTCCGCGGGGACAACTCTTCCCGCCAACGGCTCTTATGCCCGGGAGCTTTCGGAAATCAAGGGCACGGCATCAGATGCCATCGCGGGCGTGAGAGAAGTAAAAATAACATTGAAAGATGTTGATAATGAAAACAGATACTGGAGAGTGACGGATTCATCATGGGTTGTTTCCGTGACCTGGTCCACATCAACTTTCGCGGGCGGGGTGTGGACTTTTTCAAATGTTCCTCAATGGTCGCACGGCCATCAGTATAAGATCCAGCCCAAAGCTTTTGACGATATAAACGACGGCGCCGGTAATTTTAACGAGGCCTCGGGCACTGAGTTTTCGTTCATATACGATATTGTCGCTCCGACGGCCGTTGTTACTTCTCCCTCTGACGGCCTGTATCCTTCCGCTCTTTCATCTATAAAAGGAACGCAGAATGACGAGTTTTCCGTTCCCTCAATCTTCCTGCAGATTAAAAATAAAAAGACGACAACTTACTGGCAGGGCGGCTGGTACACATCCGAAAAATGGGCCTCGTGTTCCATATGGGCGTCCTCGTGGACATATTCCGGTGTGCCGGCATGGAATAACGCGACCGAGTATCAGCTGAAAGTCAAGGCTTGGGATGGTGCGGGTTCCACCTCTTCAATTCCGACAAGCAGTTTTATTTTTGATAACACGGAGCCTGATTCGGCTCTGACCCAGCCCACGCCTTCCGATCCCTATGTGGGAGAAGGCGGTCTTGACACTATAGGCGGTACGGCCTCGGACGCTGTTTCAGGGGTTCCCGATGCGGCTGTGAAAGTGCAGGTTATGGATCTGACGCTTCCTGTAACCGGCTACTGGAACGGCGGCGGCTGGCAGTTCTCGGGTTTCTTGCTTGACACGAGCGGTTCGCTTTCCTGGTCAAAGGATTTTGTCGCGCCCGAATGGCAGTCGGCGAACAAATACAGGATCATCTCAAAAGTTTCCCGGGACAACGCGACGCCCGTGAATGTGGAAAGTACACCTTATTCTTTTGATGTTGTCTTTGACACAGTTCCGCCCCTGAGCCGCGCGACATATCCTTCCGACAACAGCAAAGTAAAAGCCGTTTCGCAAATAAGAGGAACCTGCGAAGACGACTGGTCGTCGGTTCAGAATGACTGGGCGAATTATCCTCTTGAGCTTGAGATCGTGGCGCTCGCCAACGGCGCCGTTGGCGGATGGGGCAATGACGAATACTGGACGGGTTCTTCCTGGACGGTGACTTCGGGGCACAAGGTTTATCCGAATGTTTTTGTCTCCTCCTGGTCATACACTTTCGGCGGCTCATGGTCTTCCGGCAGGGAATATAAGGTGACGCCTAAAATCTATGACAGGGTTCCCAACGAGCAGACGGATATTTCATTCAACACATTCCTTTTTGACAATGACCTGCCCGCCTGCGCGGTCACAAATCCTGACGGGAATTTAAATAGCGCTCCGTCTGTTGTAAAAGGTACCGCGTTGGATAATCCCCCCGCGCCGAGACAAAATTCCGGAATTTCGCTCGTGCATCTCAAAATTCAGGATCTTGAATACGGCGCCACGGCGCACTGGACGGGCTCGGCTTGGACGGCTTCGGAAACATGGTTTGCCATCGCTTCCGGCACATGGTCGTACACTGTGCCTTATCCGACCAGCACCTGGACGGACGGCCACACTTATAAGATCTGGTGCAAAGCATACGACATAGCCGGCAATTTTTACGAGAATTCCGGTGAATACAAGACCTTTGTTTATGATATAACCGAACCTGAATCCGGCGTCGCGGTGCCGGTTGACGACGCTTATTATCCCGCCGGAAGCCCATCCGTTCTTTCGGGCACAGCCTCCGACCCGGGTTATCCGGTGCTGGGCACCGATATTTATCAGGTGAAGGTTCGGATACAGAGATATTCTGATGGCTGGCAGTATAATCCGTCGTTTTCTCCCTTCTGGAGAGATCCCGGCGTAAGCGGTCAGCAGTGGCTGGCGGCGAATTATAATTCCACAACGGATGAATGGGATTACACCGTTCCCGTTTCATCCTGGCCCTGGGCTAACGGTGTAAAATACGCCGTCTGGTCACGAACGGAGGATAATGCGGGAAATTATAAAATTGAATCCTCATCCGCCGTTTTTATCTGTGACACAAAGCTGCCGGGGGCAAGCGTGGTGTTCCCGGGAAACAACAGTTTTCTGAGTAACAAAAACACCGTTTTGGTTTTGCATTCCAGCGATACTTCCCCGGGTATTATAAACGAAACGGTTGTGAAAATTTTCAGGGAAGACAATAAATACTGGGATGTTTCCGGTGACGAATGGCAGGACATTACGCTTGGCGAAGTGTGGAACACCGCCGCGAAATACAAAGAATGGACGCAAGGAAGCGTTTATAAATCGTCTTGGACATGGACAGGCGGCGGGGCTTTTGACTGGAGCGACGGCGTCGAATATAAAATCGCTTCAAAAGGCAAAGATAACGCGGGGAACTGGTCTGTCGTTTCCGCGTCACACACTTTTAAGATAGATTGGTCTTCGGGGACTTCGGGTGTGTCCCTCCCTGTAGATACAAAATTTTACAAAAGCCTGACTCAGCTTCAGGGAACGGCGAAAGACGCTCCTGTGCTTGCTTCTCCTTCCGGAATACCGCCCACCGGGGTGAAAGTCAGAATAAAAGATGTGGACACCGGGAATTACTGGAGAGGTTCAGTTGGGCACTGGGGCGCCGAGTTATGGCTTACGGCAAGTAATAACGAAGCTCCTGATCCTGACATTTGGACTTACGATGATATTGACATTGCCGATAACAGCGCCTGGATAATGAACGGCTACGGCCACAAGTTTGAGGTGACGGTTAAAACCATAGACAGGGCATCTAACCAGGAACAGCTTACGGCGGCCAATACCGTTTCATTCTATTTTGACAACATTGCCTCGACTTCCGCTGTCCAGGTTCCTTTTAACGGGGCAAGTTACAACGCCCTTGCTTTGTCGAGCGGCAGCGCTTCCGATATGGCCTCAGGCACTCATCCCGCGGGAGTGAAGGAAGTGAGGGTGAGGATAAGAAGGCCTTCCGACGGCCTTTTCTGGAAAGAGTCAACAGAGGAGTGGTCGGGTTCCGAAACCTGGAATGCGGCCTCCGGTACCACGGGATGGCAGATATCAATTTCAACCGAGGCGTGGTCGGGGCTTTCCGGTTCTTCCTTCACAATAAATTCCATGGCGATTGACAATGTCACGGAGCCCTCGGCGAATATGGAGGTGAATTATTCAACGAAGACTTTCTGGATTGACAATGTGCCACCTCAATCCGGTCTTACAAAGCCGGTGGCAATTGCTGTAACTCCCCCGCCTTACACGGTTTATTACAGGGATATCAGCCAGATCACCGGCACTTCTTCGGATGATGTTAAAGTAGCTTTTTCTCAGATTTCAATTAAGAAAAACGATTCGGCTTCTGTCTGGAACGGATCCAGTTGGCAGGCAGGTACGGAATACTGGATACAATCGGGCGGTGAAAATGTCAGCCCCTGGACTTATAACATTTCCGGCGGCACTTCCGCATGGACATCGGGAGAAAGATATATCGTAAAATCCAGAGCGACAGACACCTGTGATTACGACCCGAATGTTGAGACAGCGTTTAACACCGACAATACTAAGTACTTTATCTTTGACAATGTCAAACCGAAAACTAAGATAACGAAGCCCGCGCATGATACGGGCTATGACATCACTTTTGTTGAGAACTCAAAGATTGAGGGAACCGCCACGGACGGCTTCTCCGGCACATGGCCGGCCGGGGTCAACAGCGTTCAGGTCGCCTTGCAGAAATCAACGGGCACATCATATTCCGACCCCGATGATCTCTACTGGTGGGACGGAGGAAGCTCGACTTCAAGTTTCACAGGCGTAAGCCCGATATGGCTTTCCGCGACAATGCTTGGCGGTTCTCCTCCTGCATGGGAGAAGGCTGTTTCTTCAACCGTGTGGAAATCGGGGAGAAGATACAGGGTGATAGCCCGCGCGCAAGATAAAGTGCCGTCGCCTAACATAGAGGACAGTTTTGTCACCTCCGATAATAACAATTATTTCGCGATTGACTATCAGGCGCCGGTAACGGTTTTTGCCCGCCCGCAGAACGGCGCGTCCTATAATGCGACCAACAATAAACTTGCAAGCATTTACGGGACCTGTTCCGATGACGCTTCCGGTGTTCAGGTATCCTCAATCACAATCAAGCGGCTTGACAATAGTGATTTCTGGCAGGCCCCGGGCTGGAACTCCACCGAGAAGTGGCTGACCTGCGGGTTATCTTCAAACGGGACTTTCTGGTGGTTCAACAGTGTGCCCGACCCATCATGGCCCGACGGGGTCATCCAGGGTTTTAAGGTTGATGTCCGCGCGAAGGACAAAACCGGCAACACAGAGACACCGCACGCAGTTCAGTTTACAGTGGATTCCGCGCCGCCCGAATCCGGGGTGGCGAGCCCCGCGGGCGGGAATTTCGTGAGCGCTCTGTCGGAGATTTCAGGAACCTGCACCGACGGCTTCAGCGGAATCAGCAATGCCGATAAAAAAGTGTATATTCAGATTGTTGATATCACTTCAGGGACCTGGCGTTATTTTAACGGCGGCGGCTGGGATGCGGGAGTTGAGTCATGGCTGCAGGTGACGTCTCTCTCCACCCCGACATGGTCTTATGCGAAAAGCGAGGTGACATTCAACTGGAAGAACGGCCACAGGTATATTGTTCTGCCGAGGGCGGAGGATATGGCCCAGAACATTCAGACCGTTTTTTCCACTTCCACTTTTTACTATGACAGAAACGCCGTTGACACCGACGGTAAAATAGGAGAGCCGAATTCCGCTGTAGGGACGCCCTCCTCTAATCTTTATACGAAAACGCTCACAGCCATAAGCGGAACGGCCCAGGACCAGCCCCAGGGGGTTTGGTACGGCAACACGCTTTCTTCCGCCGGCATCAAGGATGTTTATATCAAATTGAAAGACGACACGGCCGCTAAACTCTGGACGGGTTCCACCTGGACGGCGACGGGCCAGTTCTGGCTGGCGGTCTCAGGCAAAGAATCGTGGTCTTATCCTTTCAATAACAGTGACTGGATAAACAATCATAAATACATTGTTAACACAAAGGCCCGCGACAACACGGATGTGCCGGGGCCGAATGTTGAGATCTCGATTTCAACAAGGACTTTTTATATAGATCAATCATCCCCGACGGCGGTGACGGTGTCGGCGCCTTCGGGCAACCTGAAGACAAGGCCCGCGGCGGTAAGCGGCACGGCAAAGGATGACACGGGCGCGTTTGAATCCGGCATTATAATGGTAAAGTCTTTCATTTACGATCTTGACGCGCTGAGATACTGGAACGTGGAACAGTCTTCCTGGCAGGTTTCGGTCTATTGGGCCACGACGACCCTGACGGGCGCGCCTGTGACCGGCTGGAACGCTTCGGTTCAGCAAAGCGCATGGACAGACGGCCATCAATACCGTATGAAATGCGAGGCATGGGATTTAGCGGGCAACGGAAAGCTGTCGGATTATACATATTTCACTTTTGATGAGACGGCTCCCGAATCTTTCGTTTCCGTGCCAACCCACGGCGCTTATTATCCCGAGGGGTCTCCGGCTTCGCTTTCCGGAACGGCTTCGGACAATAAGAGCGGCGTCACAGAGGTGCTTGTGCGGCTGATGAAAAAAACCGGCGCTTCCGCCGGAGCCCACTGGAGGATATCGGATAAGACATGGAGGCCCGCGTCCGAGGATATTGTCTGGTCGACGACGACGCTGTCGGGCTCCAACCCGTGGAGCTGGTCCATCCCGTCGGGTAATCTTCCCGCGGCCTGGGAAAACGGCCTGTCTTATCTTGTGGTTGCGAAATCGAAAGACGCCGCGAACAATGAAGAAAGTGTCTTCAACGTCACTGTTGATTCCAACACCTTCACTTATGACACGAGCAAGCCGCTTAGCGGCATAACTAATCCGGCGGGAGACACAAACAGCCCGCCGCAGCTTATGGGCACATGTTTTGACGCGTCGCCGGGGAATGTGAGCACGGTAACGGTGAGGATAAAGAGAAGCGGAAATCAGTTTTATCACGAAGACGGAGCGACGCCCGGGTGGCAGGACGGGTCGGAATATTGGAATAAAGCGGTATTATCGTCAGCGTCAACGGCGTGGTGGTGGTTGGGGAGCATCTGGAACACAGAGGTTGAATACACAATAAACAGCAGGGCGAAAGATAACGCGGGGAATTGGGAGGCGTCTTTTACGACATTCACATTTATAAACGATTATGAGAGGCCTGTATCAAATTCAACGGCGCCGTTTAACGCGTCGTATAAAACGCTGAATTACATAGGGGGCATTGCGAATGACGATCCCGATATAGGCCCTGTGGCCTCGGGGTTGAGCGATGTGAAACTGATGGTAATGGATATAACGGAGAACACCACATATTATTGGCAGAACCCGACGCTGTTCTGGTCGATAGATGTGATGTGGAAAAATGCGACGGGTTTAAGCGAGTGGGGTTTTGACGAGATAAATGACATCGGCTGGAAAAAGAGAGGAACGGGTCACAGGTTCAGAATCATGACAAAAGCGAAGGACTGGTCGGGCAACGAAGAAATCCCGTCGGCTGGATTTGAGTTTGTGTACGACACGAGCACGCCTGTGTCGGTATCGACGGGGCCTGTGAATAATACGAGTTACTCGTTTATGAGCGGGCAGGCGATTCTGGCGGGCACGGCGAAAGACGAGCCGAATTTGAGTTTGCCCCGCGCGGGCAACGCCGGCCTCGATGTTGTGAATATATCGCTTAAAGATAAATCCAATTCCAATTGCTGGACGGGCTCAAGCTGGACGGCGACAAGCCCGTACTGGATAACGGCGACGGGTAAGGCGAACTGGACTTATGCAGTTTCGACGGCAAATCTTACAT
>VMTI01000265.1 GCA_013791675.1 bacterium
AAGCGGGTTTTTTAATCGTGATCGTGTCGATCTTTTTGGAGAATTTTAATTTTTTTCAGTTTTTCCGCTTTCTCGCGCCTTTCTGTCTTTATCTATATGTTTCGCGCTCGCCAATATGTGAAGATAAATGCCTTAAAAAAACTGTTATACGCCTGTCGGCTTTGATTTCTTTTCTTGCCGTTATTCAGCAGCTCACAAAATTCAATCCCTTTAACGCGCCCATTCCTTATGTCACATTCGGAAATCCCATGTACCTGGGGGCGTATTTGGCGGCAGTTCTTCCTTTCAGCGCTGATATACTGCTGACTCACCGCCGAAAAAATGAGCCTGTTGGAAATATCCCCGCATCCTTAACAGCTTCGCCCACTTCCAACAGTATTTATTATGAGGCGTTTTTTTCTTTTGCATGCGGCCTCGCGGCTCTTCTTCTTACCAGAAGCCAGTCGGCGTATCTGGGTTTTGCCGCCGCAATGTCTTATCTGCTTTTTAAGAGAACAAAAAAATCAAAAGCGCTGATTATTTTAACGTCAGGCGCTGTTATTTTGGCTCTTCTTTATTTTTCGTTCTTCAAAACGGGTGACAGCGGTTATTCCAATTCTTCGGTAAGGCGTATGAATTATTACAGGACTTCGCTGGAGATGCTCAAAGAAAATCCTCTCACGGGCGTAGGCGCCGGAAATTACAGGGGGAATTACGCTTCATACCGTCTGAAAGCGGGCCTTCCGTATCATATGTCGCCCCAATGGGCTCATTGCGATATTCTGCATTTTATTTGTGAGCTCGGAATTTTCAGAGCCTCTCTTATTTTTCTTTTTGTCCTGACAGTTCTGCTCAAAAAAACGCCGCCGGAACTCGCGCCTTATAAAGCCGGCGTAATGGCACTCATCTTCACATCGCTGACGGCTTTTCCTTTTCAGCGAATTTCAACCGTCTATCTTTTTTTTATTTTTTCCGGAATCATTATGAGAGATGAAAATAATGAAGACGAAAAATACCGTTCCGTTAAAAAAATAGCGGCAATAGCGCTCTCTTTGGCGGCTTTCATATACGCCCTTGTTTTTGCTTATTCTCAGTTAAACTGGAAAAAAGGCGAAAAACTTTTAGAAAACGGCTCACCCCGCGAGGCGGCCGCGGCTTTTGAAAAGGCGGCAATTGGCGTTCCCTCGGATTACAGAATATGGCAGGACCTGGGCAGGGCGCAATACCGTTCGGGCGATATAGGCGGTAGTTTGAGCGCTTACCGCAGATGCCTTTCTTTATATTTTGACCGGGATATTTGCTACAATATTTCCATCGCCTTTAAAGCGGGGGGTAACAAAGTTATGGCGGAAAAATTTATGAAAGAGTTTGAAAGGATAAAAGCCGAATGACGGAAATCGCGATTAAAAACGCAACCGCGATTTTTTATTTAATAGGCGTTTTGATTTTTTTAACAGGCCTTGTATTCGGTTCTTTTCTGAATGTTGTCATATACCGACTGCCTCTGGAAAAATCCATCATCCGTCCGCGGTCATTTTGCCCTGTTTGCGGAGCACCCATAGCTTTTTATGACAATGTTCCTGTTCTAAGTTTTCTTCTGCTTAGGGGAAAATGCCGCTCCTGCTCCGCGAAAATTTCGCCTGTTTACCCTCTCGTGGAACTTCTCACGGGCGTGAGTTTTTTTCTCTCTTTTTATTTTTTCGGGATTTCGTGGAAAGCTCTTGAAATCGCTGTTCTTCTGGCCTCTTCCATTGCCATCACATTCATAGACTTAAAGCACCGAATTATACCCGATGAAATAAATATTTTTCTTTTTGTCTTCGCTGTTTTTCTCCCGAAAGAAATATGGGGCGTTTCTTATTGGCCCGCCGCGGGCCTCTCCGCTCTATCGGGCCTGTCCGCGGGGCTGGTTCTTTTTCTGATAGCTATCGCGGCGGAAAAGATTTTTAAACAGGAAGCTATGGGCATGGGGGATGTGAAGCTCATAACTGCCCTAGGCGCTTTTTCCGGTTTTCATTCCATATTCTGGCTTATTTTTATTTCATCCCTCATAGGTTCCGTCGTCGGCATAGCCGTTAAGCTCCGCAAAAGAGAAAAGGGCTATACAATGATAGCTTTCGGGCCGTATCTTTGCGCCGCCGCAATCATTTATACCCTTTTTGAGCCGCGGCTCAAACTGCTGTTTTGACAATGAAAAATAAATTGTCTCTTGGAATCGTTGCAGTAATAATTCTGGCAGCGGTGCTCATTTTTTTCAGGAGCATTGTTTTCAGCTCGCTGACATTTTTTATGCGTGACACCATCATACAGTTTTTTCCGTGGAGCTTTTTTAAAAGCGCCTGCCTCAGGCAGGGAATCATACCGTTTTGGAATCCTTTTTCTCATTGCGGCATGCCTTTTGCGGCCGCCATGCAGCCTGCTGTTTACTATCCGCCGAACATAATTTTTTATGTCTTGAATTTTGTTTCCGCTTACAAAATCTATATTGTTTTTCACATTTTTATAGCGTTTATCTCAATGTTCCTTCTCATGAGGGAAACAGGGCTTGACGAAGAAGAGTCTTTCCTTTCGGGAATGATTTTCGCCTTTAACGGTTATATTCTTACGAAAATAGAATTTCTGAGCGTCCTTGGAACATCCGTCTGGCTTCCGGCCGCGTTTCTTATTCTTATGAAATCGCGATCAAGAACGGATTTCAAAAGGATTTCGGCGCTGGCTCTTGTTTTTGCATTTCAGTTTCTGGCAGGACATCCGCAGATTCTATTTTATGAACTATTCGCGCTCTTTCTTTACTGCGCCGCATTGTTTTTTTTCACGCCCCAAAAACAGACAAAGCCATTTTTGACATTGACGCTATCAGGCATTCTTGCCCTTATGATAGCGGCAGTTCAGTTTATACCTTCCTTAGAATTTGTTCTGAATTCTGTGAGAGGCATAGGCCTTCCCGAATATATCGTAATGACCAATTCTTTTTCGTTGGGAATGTTTGCCAATTTTTTTAATCCTTTTTTGAGATACTCAAGTAACGATTGGCCTTACGGCTGTTATGTGGGGATAATAGCTTTTATGCTTTTTCTTTTTTCGTTCAAATCATCTTCAAGAAGCTTCAAATTTTACCTTTCACTTTTTGTTATTTCAATTTTTGTTGCGCTGGGCGCAAACAATCCCGTTTTTGGTTTTATAATAAAAGCTTTTCCTTTTCTTAAAGCTTTCAGATATCCCGCGACAATTCTTTATCTGGGCGTTTTTGCAGTCGCCGGCGCTGCCGGTTATGCGATGACAGCTCTGCGGGTTTCAAAAAAAA
>VMTI01000275.1 GCA_013791675.1 bacterium
CGCTCTCAATTCGCTTCGGGCACCGTGCAGAACCCCTCGCTCATAGAGCCCCGCCGGACATCATTTGCCGTCGAAGCTGTTATTACCAGGCATAATTTATGGTAGCGGTGCAGGGACTCGAACCCCGGACACGTGGATTATGATTCCACTGCTCTAACCAACTGAGCTACACCGCCAACGAAAGCCATTCTAATAAAAATTTACAATGAAATCAACATTATGCTATCATATGCAGGGGTGTGTAGCCGCAGAGAGGAGCTCTGCTTTATAAAAGGAAATAGCGGATTAGAAAATATGAATAAACATTCGGTTTTATTTGATGGAAAGCAATGGCGTCGTCGGGGGAGGCCATATGCTAAGGTTTTTGCCGCCGCCGCTTTTTTGTGCGTTTTCGCGGGAAGGGTTTTTCCCGGAGCGCTGGATATAAGTTTCAGCGCCGCTAACTATACCGCTTATTATGATGCCGCGGCGTCGTCGCTTACATGGAACAGCGCTCTGGGGTATCTGCATCTTCCTTACGGAATACAAAAAAACGTTTTTTCAACCAAGTATCCGACAATGTCGCCTGTTGCTCCTCAAAAACCCACCGCGCAGATGGGTTGTTCTTTGGTCGTCGCGGATGACTGTTATGTGAGCGGTTTCGCGCGTTGGGCAGGGTCAAACGGCGGCAACCCTTCAGTGAGGCTGTGGACGGATGACACGGAGGAGTATGCCGGAGGTATAACATATCCATGGGTGGATATGGGTGTCGGCAATACATCCGGCTGGGTGGAAGGAATAATTGATTTTTCCGAGGAGCTTTATCCGCTTACAGCCGGCAACATATACTGGCTGGCCAATGTTGCTGACGGTGATCCCGCGCATCAGGTGGGGGACGCCGGCGCCGCCACATCCGGCTGTCCTTATGTGAGTGTCGCGGAAGTCGGCGGACAAGCTCAGCTCTGGTATATAAATAATGAATGGACAGCTCCGGGCAGCGCGGCTAATCCTTCCGAAAATCTTCAGGTTATTCCTCAGCATCTATACGGCGTTCCGGATTTGCGGCTCAACCGCTTTGACGCGGCGGGCTCGCTTATAACCAAGACGATAGACCTTGGCGCGTCAAAAGTGAAGCTCAATGATTTTTTGCCTGTATTCTATACCGCCAACTCTAAAATAGGTTTTGACGCTGTTTCAAAAACTGATGTGATGGCTTACAGCATTGATTATAAAATGATTTCAGCTCTGGGCAGAACGCCGCAGTGCGCGGCAGCTTTTTCCATCGCTCAATCGTCGGACGGTGTCAATTTCGGTAATTATGAAACGGTTTTTGCGGGAACGATAAATAAACGCTACATAAAAATAAAGATGGAATTGACGACAGCGCACAGGGGAATAACGCCTATCGTGGATTCCGTGAGTATCCCCTATAATTGTTATCCCGAGCCCATTAACGCGTCAAGCGTGGAGCCCGCCGAAGGGGCGCTTGTCACTGAGAAGTCTCCTGTTTTTAGGTGGTCTCCGTCTTATGATAATGACGGCGATACTGTGACATACACTTTGTCTATTTCATCCACACCGTCTTTTGCCACGCTGATTTTTTCCACGCAGACCCTATCCGTTCCGTCTTCGACATATGTCGCTGTGAACTGTCCGGTGGAACTCACGGATAGGACGAGTTATTTTTTCAGAATAGACGCGATTGATTCCAACGAAGCCGAAACCTCATATGATAGGACATTTTCTTTCAAAACGGAGCTCGTCCCTCTTAATCTTACCGATTCGGGTATAATAAACGGTTCGCGCGTGCTCGCTTCTTATGTGCAGAACGGTTTTGTTCTGCAGTTTTCCAAAGATATAGATTTTGGCACATTTCCGGCGGCTTTCACTTTTACAGACTATTTGTCTGCAGAAGTTTTATACGACCTTTTCCCGTTGTCGTCGTCGTGCGTTCAAGTCATTCCCAAGGATAATGCTATAGAACCATGCAGAAGCTATCATTTTTCGGTAGGGGCAACTCTTAAAGACACCATTGGATTGTATATAACGGATGGAGTAATCGTGGATTTCGGGACTCTTAACAGCAAGGCAGACGCCTATACGGCATCCGTTGCCGGCTCGTCCATTATAATAAGCGCCGGCGCCAGTCCCGAGGATTTTTATGTAAACCCGCAAAATCTTGTTATAAGTTCGTCCACTAATTCTGATTTGTTTGATGCCAATCAATCCGCGAATTCTTCCGCTTTTTTAATAGTGGTTAGCACATCGTCGGTTTTTTCATACAGCATAAGCAATTCCGTCGCCGCCGAGATAAGTTCTCTGTCGGGAATAACCCTGATAGTGCCTTATAATCAGGATTCTCTCACTGTTCCCACCGGAACTTCATTTGCCGCCCGGGCTGCCGGACGAAGCGTCCTTCCCGGCGGACTTTCGGCCCGCCCCGAGCGGACTTCGCAAAGCTCAGCTTCAGGGGAGAATATAACCGTTCCGCCCGCGCTTTTGCGCGTTTTCAGGCTTAACGAAAGTTCCTCTCAGTGGGGACTTGTTCCCGGTGAGCAGAGCGTTGATGCCGTCTCAAAAACGGTTACCGCTTATCCGACGTCTGGCGGCACATTTGCTCTTTTGGCATATCCTTCAAATCCCGCGGCGAATGTACAGTTGAGAAATATTCCAAATCCCTTCTATCCTGAAAGTGTCACATCAAAAGGTGAAAAGGGTACGTTGATAACATATTATCTTTCAGCCGCCGCTAATGTAAAAGCCAAAATATACACGCAGATAGGCCATCTGATATACGAAAAAGAATATACATCCGGCGGCCTTGGAGGCCAGGCGTCTGTGAATTCAATAACATGGGACGGTAAAAATAAGGACGGCGCTTATGTGGCTTCAGGGATTTATCTTCTGCGCCTGGAAATAGAAGGTGAAGAAGCCAGAACCAGAAAAATAGGTTTTATAAGATGAAGGGCGGGATAAAAAAAGTAAGCGTTCTGTTTTTCTGCATTACGTTCTTGTTGGCTTTTCGCCCCGGCGGACTTGCAGGTTCCATTATCGGCGGCGGCTATCCGGGGGAATACCTTCTTCTTTATTCGCCTACGGCGGCTTCTCTTTCCATGGGCGGGGTGCCGTCTGATGGAGCTTCTTCAGTTTTCTTTAATCCCTCGCGGCTTTCCGCTCTGCGTTCAAAGGAATTTTCTTTTATGCGGTCGTCTCTGCTTTCGGGGGGTGTGTATATGGCATCTTTTTTTGGCTTCCCGCTCTCGGAAAGAAGAGTGATGTCTTTCGGTTTTGTTTCCTGCGGCGTGGACGGAGCCGAATGGGTGGATGATTTTGGCATCGGTAACCGCGGCACATTTTCCGATAAGAACAGCGCTTATTTTGCCGCTTATTCCGCTCCGGTTTCAAAAAATATAGATATGGGGGCGGCTTTTAAAATTGTGACGCAGGAAATGCATCTTTATTCAGCCGAGGGATACGGCCTGGACGCGGGTATAAGATTTGTGAAAAGCAAAAATTTCATTCCCTCTTTTTCTCTGCAGAATATTGTCGCTCCGTCACTCCTTCTGCGCAAAGAGGGTGTTCCGGATGAATTCCCTTTGAACGCGAGATTTTCGCTGGACACTAAACCTCTGAAAAAGCTTGACTTTAAAATTGACGCCGTTTACGAGAATCTCACCCCTAAAGCCTCTGACGAGAATCTCACCCCTGAAGCCTCTGAAAAGAGCAATAGCTTTTTTGCGCTGGGCGTGGAATTTGCGGTAAAAGAGATGTTTCGCCTCCGCGCGGGTTATAACCCGTCTTCTTTTTCGGCGGGATTCGGCGTTGATATGGGCAACACCGTCTTTGACTGGGCTGTTCAAATCCGTGACGAAGGGAATTTTTTTACGGCGGGGATTTCCGTTAAATGGGGTATGATTCCGCAATTGTGGCAGAAACGTCTCATGGACAAAGAAAAATTTCTCAGTGATTTTTCCCAAAACCTGGAAATAGAAAAAGCTTACACGATTGAAAAAGATAAAAAGACCGATGAGATGAGAGATGATATCGTTAAATCACGCTTGTCCTCCGCTAAGCGTTATGTGAAAAACCGTGAATATGGAATGGCTATGAATGAGATTAACGCTGTGTTAAAACTTAATCCGGAGCACGAACAGGCTTCAACACTCAAAAAAGATATTTCCTCCGGCCGCCTTAAGGCTGATTTACACTATGCTTTGGCGTATCAGTATTATAAAAATGAGCATTATAAAGCCGCGCTGAAAAAAGCGAAAAAGGCGATCCGCCTCAACAGGGATCATCCCGACGCGCAGTTCCTTTTCCATATGATAACAGCCCGAATATTTATAGACGCGGGTGATTATTATCAGGCGAAAGAGCACCTGCTTGAGGCTTTTAAGCTGTATCCTGATGATTCAGAATGCCTTATGCTTCTAAAGGGAATTAATGATCTGCTTAAAGCCGGCAAAATGGGAAGCTCCAGATGATTTTGATAAAAAAGGTGACAGAGGAAAGTAAATGAACCCGGCCGAAAGCGAAATAATATTTTCAAAAGAGCCCTTTTCTTTTCTTACTGAGGAACAGCGGAGCGTGTTTTTGGCGAATGTGCGGTTTTTTACTTTTTCAGGGGGTGAAATTCTTATCCGCGGCGGTGAATTAGGGAATATGGTTTATTTTATTGTCCGCGGCGAATGCGGTGTTTTTATGCCGCCTCCGTCAGAAAATATAGCGGTGGGCAAACTTATCCCGGGTGACTTTTTCGGCGAAATGGCCGTCCTTGCCAATGTTAAAAGAACCGCCACGGTAAAAACTTTAAACGAAGTCAGCGTTGCCGCTATGGATTCGCAGAAATTTAAAAAGCTTTGTATGACCGACCCGCGCATCGTTAGCGGACTGGATGAGTATTACAAAAAAAGGCAGGGCTCGCTGAATCTCTTTAAAAAGAAATTGGCTGATCCGAAATCAGCGCGAAAGCAGGGTATGTGGCGCAAATTAAAACAAATGCTCGGTACATGGTTTTGATAGATATTATGAAGATATTGCAACAGCGGCGGAAAAATAATTGCTTATACGGTTGTTTGCGAAGTTGCGCCGTTCTGGTATGTCTTGCGGGAATTATTCGCGGCGGGGATATGGAGACGCTGAATAAGCTTCAATTTGCTAACGGCCTTTTCAGTGACGGAATGTATGAAATGGCGCGAAAGCAGTTTCTTGAAATATCCGGCTCGTCATATCCGGATATCGCCGCCTCGGCGGCTTTCATGCAGGCTGAGTGCCTCTTCCAAATGAAAAATTACCCTCTCGCCTTCCGGGAATTTGAAAAAGTGCACGCTTCTTCTTTTTCGGAGGAAGTTAAAAAGAAATCGCTTTCGCGTATGGGTGATTCCGTCTATCGTATGGAAAGATTCTCTGACGCCGCGGAGCTTTATTTACGGTTTATCCTCGCGTATGGTGATTCGGAAAACGCTCTTTTTTATCTTTCGCAATCGCTTTCGGAACTTAAAAAATATGACGAGAGCGTAAAATATTACAAAAAACTTCTTAAAAAATATCCTGAGTCATCCTATAAGGACTACGCCATGTATTCGGCGGGATACGCGTGTTTTAAGACGGGGCAATATACCGCCGCCGCCGGTTTTTTCTCGGGGGTTTCCGCAGGAAAAATGAAGGCGGAGAGTTTGTTTTATGAAGGCCTATCCTATATTCAGGTGCCGGATATTCCCGCGGCGCTTGCGCGTTTTGACCGCATCGGAAAAGATTTTCCCGGCGGCAAATGGGCATCGCAGGCTTCGCTTAAAAAAGCGGAGATATTTATAAAAGCTCAAAAATTTGAGGCCGCCGGAAAAATACTTGAACCTATGATAACCGCGGCCGCCGCAGCGCATCGGACAGATCCTTCGGATGCCATCGCGGCGCAGGTTTTTTATTTAACAGGCCAGATTTATTACGCAAAAAAAAGTTTTGCTCAGGCCGCTGTTTATTATAGAACTTGCGCGGATAATTATCCCAAAACCGAATGGGCCGAAAAATCTCTTTTTTCTATGGGCTGGAGTTATATGTACCTTAAGGATTACCGGCTCGGAAGAAAAAGTTTCGCGGAGCTTATTCTCAAACATCCGAAGACGGGATATTTCCCGAAAGCTCAGTTTCTTATAGGGCATTGCTACTTCTTTGATGAGGATTATCCCGCGGCGGCTGAAGCTTACGGCCGCGTGATTTCCGCTTTCCCCGGTAATGCGTTAGCGAATGAAGCTCTTTACTGGAGAGGAGCTTCTCTGCTGAAAGCTGACAGTTTCCGTCCCGCGGCCTCCGTTTTCAGGGATGTCATAAAACGCGGAAAAGATTCAGGCTTTTTATCCCGCGCTTATTTGGGGTTGGGGAAAAGTCTTTCTCTTTCCGGAGATTTACGTTTGGCCGCCGATGAACTTGAGAAAGGGCTTTCAATTCAGGGGACTCCTTTAGAGAGGGATGAAATGGCTTTTGAACTCGGCAATGTTTGCGTTAAGCTGGGAAGATTTTCCGACGCGGTTTCCAATTACGGCAAAGTCTCCTCGCCTTCTCTTATTCCGGGGGCTTTAACCGCTACAGGGCATGCGTTTCTTAATTGGAAGAAATTTGAAAAAGCGCGTGAATATTACAAAAAAGCGATGGATTTATATCCCGACAGCCCCGCGGCGGCGGACGCCGCTTTTTCCATGGGCTTAAGTTTTTACAAAGAACAGAACTGGGGCGCTGCGGCAGCGCACCTCATGGATTTCGCGGCCAAGTACAGCGGAAGTTCCAGAATTGCCGATGCTTATCTTTATGCGGGATGGTCGGCGTTCAGTCTTAAGGATTGGGCGGCGGCTGTGAAATTCTGGAATCAGTATTATGAAATCAATCCCACGGAGGATGTTCTTCTGCGCATAGGCGACGCGTATTACAACGCAGGGAAGGTTTCTGAAGCCAAAGCTTCTTATGAGGAGCTTACGAAAAAATTTCCGTCGTCGGACAAAATCCCGCAGGCTCTTTACAGCATGGCTCTGGTGGATAAAAAAGAAGGCAATCTGGACGGGGCTGCCGGATATATTCTTCGCCTTGACTGGGAATATCCGGCTTCCTCCATTGCCGCGGATGCACTTTTTACGCTTGGGGAAATATATGATGAGCGCGGAGATTACACTTCCTCGGGGGTGATTTACAGCAGGATTTCAAGTGAATACCCCAAATCAAAACTCGCTGTGGATTCTCTTTACCGGGCCGGGCGAAGCGCTGCCCGCGCCAAGAATTATGCGCTTGCGAGAAAGCTTTACGGTGCGCTTCTGAAAAAAAACAGCTCTTACGGTGATGAGGTGAGGTTCAGAATCTGCGAAGCTTATTTCAATGAAAAGGATTACGCAGGAGCCGCGGAGGAATCCCTGAAATTCAGAAATGATTTTCCGTCTTCCGGATTCGCTCCGGCGGCTCTTGAAATGGCGCGGAAGGCTATGTCCGAGCAGGGGCTGTCCGTGTCCGCGGACGAGCTGAAAGGTATTTTAAAGACGGCGTATCCTGATTCCGACGCCTCGGCGCGAATTTATTTTGACGAGGGGGGAAAACTTTTTGATAAAGGAAATTACAAAGAGGCGGTGGAACTTCTTCGTAGAGTGACTTCCGCGCTTCATGACAGCGATTCCGCGCGGGCGCAGACGCTTATAGCTTCGGCATTTTTAGAAATGAAACTATATGATCAGGCGAAACTGGAGTATTTGAAGGCGGTGTATGTGTATCCCGAATTTCCCGACATCGTTGCCGAAAGCTATTACGGCATGGGGCAGGTTCAAATACGTCAGGGAAAAAAACCCGAGGCGGCGGAAACATTTGAAAAGATACTGAAAAAATGGCCGGATTCCTCATGGGCGAAAAAAGCTTCCGTTGAACTTGAAAAAATAAAATGAAACGGGATATGGTGACAGGCCGGCTCTGCTGGGACTTTCGTGACTTATGGTATTGGCGGCGGTTGCTGATAGCATTATCGGTTGCTGTATTAGGAACCGTCCCCAATCCCATTGCCTATGCGGCGGGCGAAGTGCGAATACCGGATATGAATGTTCTCGGAGAAGACCTTTCTCTTTACGGCGTCGGCGCGGCCGCGGCGTCGGATATTCCAGGACAGGACAAAGAAAGATTTCTTTCCGATATTTATTTAAAAAGCGGATTTTTCTCTTCGCCGCCCCGTTTCGGGCAATCCGTTCTTTGCTCTTTTGACGCGGGAAGTTTCGCGGAAGCCTCCGCCAGGGCCGCGTTTTTCAGAAGGACGAGGGATGCCGAGGGCGGTTTTCTTGCGGCCTCGTCAACAAAATTTTCCTTTGAGGACGGCCGCCGGCGCCTTTTATACGGCGCTGATTTCTTCTATAAGAAAAAAGGCCTATGGAATTTTCAGGCGGAGCCGAGTTTATCCGCCAGAAATTATGAATTACCCGCCTCGGGGGGCAAAAATATTTTTGAATCGCTCACGTCACTTCCTGTTTCACTTTATTCGCAGACGGGAAATTCCTTTGTGTCTTTTTCGGCCCAACAGCTTTTTATGTCAGGGAAATATCCGGGCGGCTTTTATTCATCCGCCGCCGACACTGATTTTTCGTCAAGCCGTTTTTCTGCCGCCGCGGACAATTCCTGGCGGGATTTATCTTTTAGCGGGAACACTTCTTTGTCACAAGAAAACTGGAACTGGGCGGATGGGGATAAGTCGTTTTCCTTTCTGGAGGCTGCTTGTTCCGCTGAAAAAACCTTGGACAAAATTAAGATTAACGCGGGCCTGAAATTTGTAAACCGGGCGAACGATGCTTATACAGCGGGAAAATTGCTCGTTTCTTTTCCCTGGGCTTTGGGGACGCTGACGGCCGGACTTTCACCCGATATCACAGCTCCGCAAATTGAAGATATTTTTTCCCGCCGTGGAGCGCTTCTGCGGTCTTTTCCCGGTGTCGCGCATGACAGTTGGAATAATTTGCAGGTGGAATATGTTTTATCATTGTTTCCGGCGGGTTTGAAGATTTCCGCCGCGCGGCGCGACACCTATAACTTTTTTTATGCCGACGAAAGTACTCCATCGCCCGGTTCCTTCAAAACCGGCCGTTACAAACGTTATGATATTGGCGCGGAAGTTTCGTATCTCACGGGTCCGCTTATGTCGGGAGTCCGTTTTTTTTATGCGGCAGATGTGAATTTTTTACCCGCGCCGCGGAGCCGCATCTCGCTTTTCTCGGAATATACTAAAGGGCCATACCGTCTGAACACTGTTATTGACAGAGCTTCAAAAGGCCAATGGACGGACAGTTTTGTAAACGGTTTGGTTAAAATATGCTACAATTTGCCGTCGGGCACGGCGCTGTTTCTGGCCGTGGATAATATTTTGGGTGAAAAAGTTTTTCTTTCTCCGGGAAATCTGCCTGTCTCGCCGTATGAATGGCTCGACGTTCCTTTTTTTTCGGCCGGAGTTGAAATCAGGATGAAATAGTGAAATTAGGAGGAAAAGTATGAGTTATTTGATTAAAGGCGGCCCGGTGATGTTTCTGCTCGCAATTTTTTCCATAGCGGCGATAGCGATTATAATCAACAGGCTGAGGTTTTATAAATCCTGTAATGTTGACGGAACCGATCTTATAAACGCTGTTTTGAAATACATCCGTGCGGGTTCTCCCGAAAGCGCCGTTGCTCTCTGCGAAGAAAAGCAGGGGCCTCTTGCCGCGGTTATAAAAGCGGGGCTTTCATATTATTCCTCCGGCGCGGACATTATGGAAGAAGCTTTCCAGTCGCAGGAGCTTAAGGAAATGCCTCTTTTGGAAGAACATCTTTCTACGCTTTCGACAATAGCTTCTGTTTCAACGCTCGTTGGCTTTACCGGCACCGTGACAGGAATGATAAAAGCATTCAACAACATAGCACAGGCCGGAGCATCATCGCCGGCGATAGTGGCAAGCGGCATATCTCAGGCGCTTCTTACCACGGCGGCGGGCCTTCTCATAGCCGTGCCCGCGGTAATTTTCGTGAGATATTTTGAAAACAGGGTTGACCGTTTCGTTAACGAAATAGATTTCGCCACGCATGAGCTTACAAGGGCATCAAAAAACATATTGACCGCGGCGGGCGTGGCAAAATGAGGCGGCGCCGCAAATTCCAGATGCCGGACACCACGCCTATGGCGGATATTGTTTTCCTGCTTCTTATTTTTTTCATGCTTTCAAGCGCTTTTATCATTCAGCCCGGGATAAGGCTTCGGCTCCCCCAGGCAGTGTCGTCGGAAATAGATCTGGGCCGGTCGGTGATAATAGATATTTCCGTTTCGGGGGCGCTTTTTGTAAACGACACGAAAGTGTCAATGGAAGAACTCCCTCAGGCGCTGAGTATAGCTTTGGCCTCGGCTAAAGAAAAAATGGCGATAATAAAAGCGGATAGAAAAGTGTCTCACGGCATGGTTGTGAAAGTTATGGATATGGCGAAACTTTCCGGAGCCGAACGGCTTGTTATAGCTACGGAGCCGAAGATCGGATTTTGAAAACATTATGACGTCGGATTTCTCAATATACGGCGGCCTGACGGCGAGGCGCCATGGCGGTTTCGGCAGAGATGTTTTTTATTCCATTTTTCTTCACGCGGCTTTGCTTCTCGCGCTGCCGTATCTGAATATAAACCGGCCCATGCGTTTTATGGAGGTTTCGCTCAGCGCCGAAATTTCCACTGTGCCGCAGAATTTAAAAGCCGTCAGGACGTTTGATAAAAAAAACGAGAGAAAGGTGCGGACATGGACGCCCGGAGCGGGTGAGCCGATACCGGCAACGGACATTTCCCCTGAAAGAGAATTTAATCTTCCGTCTCCGGAAGTCAAAGATGACATAAAACCTGAGATATCAGCGTTTGATGAAAATCCGGATATTGAAACACCTCCGCCGGATAAGATAATTCCGTCGTTCACGGGGGATACGGGGAAAAGTTTTCAGATATCGGGGCCAATATCCAACAGGTCTGTTCTGAGGAGAATTTATCCGGAATATCCCCGCTCCGCGCAGATAGGGGGCGTGTCAGGTGAGACGACGGTGAAATTCTGGGTTTCACCCGACGGTATAATTGAGCGCGTCGTGATTGAAAAAACCAGCGGTTCGGATGAGCTGGACCGCGCGGCTGTGGATGCGGTTAAAAAATGGCTGTTCGCGCCGATGAGCGGTGACGAAGCTCAAATTGACCAGTGGGGCATTCTCAACGTCAGGTTTGAACTTAAGTAAGATGGCGCCATATCCCATTTGTCAGTTTTGTGAAAATTGCTACAATATTGCCATTGTGATGTGAAATTTTTCAGGCGGAGTCCGCCGAAGGTGGGAGGAATTATATATGAAAATAGCTGTTGTGGGTCTAGGATATGTGGGGCTTCCGCTTGCCTGCGCTTTTGCCGAGAAAGGCATAGAAGTGCATGGCGTTGATATATCCGGCGAAAAAATCGCTTTGCTCAAAAAGGGCACGAGCTATGTGGGCGATATAAAATCTTCGGAAATTAAGAATCTGAGCAAAAAGGGTTTTCTTAAAGCATCAACGGATTTCAGCACCATAAAAGACTGCGATTGCATAGCGATATGCGTGCCGACTCCGCTTAGGAAAACCCAGGACCCCGACATTTCCTACATTATAGACTCGTGTGAAAAGATAAAGAATCACATAAAAAAAGGCGCCGTCGTCGTGCTTGAATCTACAACATATCCCGGTACAACGAGGGAAGTTGTATGCGAAATTCTCCAGAAAAAAGATTTTAAGGCGGGGAAGGATTTTTATCTCGCTTTTTCGCCCGAAAGAATAGACCCTTCCAATAAAAAGTGGAATGTGAAAAACACGCCCAAGGTCATAGGCGGAATAAATAAAGCGTCGCTTGAAAAAGCCGTTTATTATTACAGCCTCGCTATAGAGCACATCGTGCCGGCGTCATCGCTTGAGGCCGCCGAAATGGTGAAGCTTCTGGAAAACACTTTCAGAGCCGTCAACATCGGACTTATAAACGAGATGGCTCAGATATCCGACCGCCTGGGGCTGGATGTGTGGGAAATTGTGAATCTGGCAAAGACCAAGCCTTACGGTTTTATGCCTTTTTATCCGGGCCCGGGGCTGGGAGGGCACTGTATACCGATAGACCCTCTTTATCTTTCCTGGAAAATGAAATCGCTGAATTTTTATACGCGGTTCATTGATCTTGCCTCGGAGATTAACAACGCCATGCCGCATTTCACCGTGACGAAACTCGCGATGATTCTTAACGGTTTCGCGAAATCCGTCAAAGGCAGCAAAATAATTATTCTCGGCGTAGCTTATAAAAAAGACGTGTCCGACACGAGAGAATCGCCCTCGCTGGAAATTATAAAAGGTCTTGAGGAAATGGGCGCGGATGTGAGGTGGTATGATGACCTTATCACCTACGGTTATGTGCCTGGTGCGAGAATAAAAAAACTTGACGCCGCGGCTCTGGCAAAAGCGGATATGGTTGTGATAGCCACTGATCACAGCCATTTTGATTATGATTTTATTCTCAAAAATTCAAAAAGGATTTTTGATCTCCGTAACAGGCTCTCCGGAAAAAATGGCAAAAAAATATTTAAGCTATAGCCCCTGTAGCTCAGTGGATAGAGCAGTAGTTTCCTAAACTACGTGCCGGGTGTTCGATTCGCCCCAGGGGCATAA
>VMTI01000065.1 GCA_013791675.1 bacterium
ATTGAAGATAAAGCCGCAATTTTGAAGCAGAAACGCTTTTTAACTTTATCTGTTTGAAGTCCGGCGTCATTTTCAATTTTATAAAAAAACGACGGAAATTGATAGCTTCGTAAAAGTGGTCAGGTCTTGAAAGTTGCAAAAATTTTGAACTGTGCGGTTATTTGATAAAATAAAAACATGGGCAATTATCAATGTATTATTTGCGGCGGAGAGACTGCGTCTTATTCATCATCCCCCGGTTATTTTATATGCGGGTGTTGCGGAGTTGTGTTTCTCGAACGTTCGCGCGTTGTTTCGCCCGAGGAAGAAAAAGAGCGCTATCTTAAACACACAAACGGAACTGATGAGCCCGGATATACGGGGATGCTTGATGAATTCATAAAGGTATGCGTCGCGCCTTTTGCGGGAGAAGGATCGTTTATACTGGATTATGGTTCGGGGCCGGAGCCTCTTCTTGCGCGGTTTCTTGAGGGCAGGGGCTATAAGACAGACACATATGACCCTTTTTTCGCTCCGGAAAAAAAATTTGAATTCGAAAAATACGGCGCCGTGACAGCTGTTGAAGTGCTGGAGCACATGAAAGACCCGTTAGGCGAGATAAAAATTATAGCGGATATTCTGAAGCCGGGCGGAATTTTCGCCGGAAGAACGATGTTTCTGCCTCAGGAAGAAAAAAAATTCGCAAACTGGTGGTACCGTTTTGATATTACGCACATTACATTTTATTCCCCGCAGTCCTTAGCTCATATAGCCGAAGCGGCAGGAATGGAGCTTATATTGGGCGAGGCGCCCTGCTTTTTTGTGATGGTGAAAAAATAGATTTTGTTCGGAAAATTATATGACAAAAAACAGGCGAAACCGGATTTTTTCCGGTTTCGCTTTGTTTTAATTCAGGATTTAAGAAAAGTTACTTATGCTTTGCCGACTATTCTGAATACTTTTGTTCCGCACGCGGCGCACACGCCTTTAAGCGCTTTCATACCGTTTTTCATCACTACTTCCTGCGCGTTCTTGATTTCAACATTTTTTTTGCATTTCATGCATCTTCCTTCTGCCATTTTGTTTACCTCCGATCAAATTTCTAACTTAAATGAATTCCAACAGATTATTGTAGAAAATAAAGAGGGCAAAGGCAATGAGGAGCTGACCTCAATCGTAGATTTTGTATATGCCGGTCGATTTTATACAATTTCAGGGATATGAGCATGAAGCGATTTCACATTAAATTTGTTTTTACGCTGGTTTATACGGCGCTGTGCTTTGAGACGCTATTAGCGGCTGGAGTGGAAGTGCGTAATCAGGGCTTCGGCGTTATGGAATGTTCGGCGGAAAACGCTCCGCTTGAAATAACGCGCGTGGGGGGCTTTGATGTTGTGAGGAGCCCGGGCTGCGCGAAATCCTTCGCGCCCGGTGAGGCGGCTCTGCCTGTCAGAAATTTTTTTATCGCGTTAGGCGGAGCTTCTGCCGTGTCATCTGTTGAAATTATAAATGTTGAAAAAGCGCCCGTCACGGGTGTTTTCAGGGTGCGGGCAGTCGGCCTTCCAAGGCCTATAAGCGCGGGCGCCTCAAAAACAGTGTCGCCGTCGGGCTCGTCTGCCGCTTCATCCGCGGCCCGCCCCGGGGCATCTTCAATATCTTCGGAATTGCTGAAATTAAATTCTATTCAGGAAAGAGGCGGGAATTATTTTGCCGCTTTTACGCTTAAAGCCGCGGAATATGATTCTTCCGCCGGCAGCCTTGTGCATATTAAAAAAGTTGTATTCAGAATAAAACTTGAAGGCGGCGTTTCTGCTCCGCCCGGGATTCTTACATCAGGCGACAGGCGCTTTGTTTCGTCTTTCGCGGCTCTGTCTGACAGAAGTTTTTTGGCTGTTCCCGCCGCTCCCGAAGGTTATCTTCTTATAACAAACAGCGCCCTGGCCTCATCGTTTCAAAGCCTTCTTGATAGCCATTCCACCGATTTTATCTGTTTTTCAAAGACTATTGAAGAAATAAATACCGGTTATAGCGGCGTTGATTTACAGGCAAAAATAAAAGCGTGCATAAAGGATTTTCACGATAACAATAATGTCAGGCATGTGCTTCTCGGTGGCGACACCGAGATAATACCGGCGAGGGGCGTTTATGCAAGAGTGCTGGGGGATGCTCTTAAAAGAAACGCTTTGGCCGATTACACGGACAGCAATATCCCCTGCGACCTTTACTATGCCGACACATCCACGGCAACATGGGACACGACGTAATAGTGTCACCAATGGGGGCTCTTAAAAACACAGCATCGACCAGGCTGATTGGCGCGGGCTTTGTCGGAGGGACATTCGACACGAATTTCTGGGTGTCAACGCCGACATC
>VMTI01000063.1 GCA_013791675.1 bacterium
AAAAATTACTTTTGGCATTTTTGTCTTCGCTCTGGAATTCAATACCTGAAATACTTCCCAATTCTTCTCTATAAATCTGCGCATATTTTCGTTTTTGTTTTAAAAAATTGTCTACATTCTCTAATTGCGCTAATCCCAAAGCCGCCTCTATGTTTGTCATTCTGTAATTAAATCCCATTTCAGAATGATAATATTCATCGCTGTTTCTTGCCTGGTTTACAAGATATTTTATATGCACCGCTCTTTTATCATTATTAGTTGCAATCATTCCACCGCCACCGGTTGTAATTATTTTATTACCATTAAAACTAAAACATCCCATATCTCCAAAAGTGCCTGTTTGCCGTCCCTGGTAAATAGAACCCATACTTTCTGTCGCGTCTTCTATAACATAAAGATTATGTTCCTTTGCTATTTTCATTATCTCATCCATATTACAAGGATTTCCGTACAGATGAACTGGAATTATAGCTTTTGTTTTTTTAGTTATTGCCTTTTTAATTTCATTTGGACATATATTCCAAGTTTCCGGGTCTACATCCACAATTACCGGCGTTGCCCCGACATACAAAACAGGATTCACTGTGGCTACAAAAGTGAGGGCTGGCACTATCACCTCATCTCCCTGTCCAATACCTAATTCATGCAACGTAATATGAATTGCCGCTGTGCCGCTTTGAGTCGAAACTGCATTTTTTGCCCCCACATACTCGGCAAATTTTTGCTCAAACTCCGGCACAAAAGGACCAACAGTAGAAACATATCCGGCATCCATGGCCTGTATAATACGTTTTTTCTCTCTTTCACCAATATTGGGAGCATCCAAAAATATTTTAGACATTGTAAATATCCGGTTTATATATATCCATGTTCTTACCTAACCAATCGATTGTTTCTTTCAAACCTTTTTCAAGAGAATAATCAGGTGCCCAATTCAAAAGCCGCTTGGCTTTTGAATTATCTGCAAAAAGCCTTTCTACTTCACTTTTAGCAGGTCTTATCCTCTCAGCATCCGCAATAAATTCCACTTTTAATCCCATTATCTCAGCAATAGAATTAGCCAAATTACCAATCGAAATCTCAAAATTAGAGCCAAGATTTATAACCTGTCCGTTACTATTTATATTAGTTAATTCTCCTGCTTTTAAAAAACCAGCCACAGTATCTTTAACATATGTTAAATCACGCGTTGGATGAAGTGAGCCTAATTTAATCTTTTTTTTGCCGGCCAATAATTGTGTTATAATTGTCGGTATTACTGCACGCGCTGATTGTCGTGGTCCATACGTATTAAACGGACGTATTACTACCACAGGCAAACCAAAAGAACGATGATATGTTAATGCCATGAAATCCGCGCCGGATTTTGAAGCGGCATACGGAGATTGTGGATTAGTTGGATGCTCCTCCGAAATGGGAACTGACTGCGCAGTTCCGTATACTTCACTGGTAGAAGTATGCACAACCTTTTTTATTCCTAATTCTCTTGCTGACTGCAGAACATTATAAGTCCCTTCCACATTTGTGCGAATATATGCTAGCGGTGATATATATGAATACGGTATTCCAATTAAAGCGGCAAGATGAAAGACAACTTCTTTTCCATTCATTGCATTAATGACACTATCATAATCTCGAATATCCCCTGCAACAACATTCATTTCTTTTACATATTTCGATTTTTCAAGCCAGCCCCAATCCCCCTTAGAATTATATCGTACAAACGCAGTTACCTCATGACCATGTTCTACCAAACTTTCAGCTAAATGCGAGCCAATAAAACCACCGGCGCCTGTGACTAATACTTTCATAATACCTCTTTTATACAACTCACGACTATATTTACATCCTCTTCAGTCAATGTCAACCCTGACGGTAAATATAAACCTTGCTTTGCTATATTTTCAGAAACCGGATAATGTTCATCATTAAATAGCCCCATATTATGAAACACCGGTTGTTCGTGCATTCCTAGAAAAAAAGGCCGCGTGTCCACGCCCTTTTCCTTTAGGGCTTTTGCAAATGTTACGGCATTATATCCCGTTTCTTCATCCAGAACTATTCCATACATCCAGTAAACATTCTTTGCCCAATCTTTTTCAATCGGCAATTGTAATCCTTTAACATCTTTTAGGTTTTCATTATACATACTGCCAATCCATATCTTTTTTTCAACAAGTTCATCAATTCTTTCAACTTGCGCCAATCCTATTGCCGCCTGAACATTTGTTAACCTGAAATTATTCCCTAATTCCGTATGATAAAAACGCGGGTCGTTTTTAAAACACAGATTTCTTATAGACCTTGCTTTTTCAGCATATTGCTCATTCTCTGTGAGAAGCATTCCGCCTTCACCCGTGGTTATTATTTTATTTGCGTAAAAACTGAAACAGCTTATATCGCCAAAACCGCCGCATTTTTTACCTTTATATTCTGCTCCGTGGGCTTCTGCCGCATCTTCTATTATTTTGAGGTTGTATTTCTTCGCTACATTCATTATCGGATCCATATCGCAGGGATGGCCATAGATATGAACAGGCATGATTGCTTTTGTCTTTTTTGTAATCTTCGCTTCTATTTGAGAGACATCCATTGTCCATGTTTCCGGATCGCAATCAACAAGGACTGGAACGCATTTATTATAAACTATAGCAGTAGCGCAGGATATTATTGTGAATGTAGGCATAATTATTTCAGAACCGGGTTCAAAGTCAAAGCATTGTACAGCTGCTTCAAGAGCCACAGTACCATTTGAAACAGCTATCCCATATTTTTTACCGCAATATTCTGCCCATTTAGCTTCAAACTGTTCAATATACTTACCCGCAGAAGAAATCCAGCCGGTTTTCAAGCAGTCGGTTACGTATTCCAGCTCTTTATTGCCAATTAAAGGCTCATTTACCGGTATCATTTTCAACTCCTTCAAAACATTCTTTATCGCTGTCATGTCCAGAATAAGGACCCTGTTTCACTTCAATCATTTCACTATCCTTCAGCATTTTAAAGCCATGCCCGCCGCTGCAAAGAAAAGCAATGTCGCCTTTATTTACTATTCGGGAAGTTAGAAATTCTTGCTTTTCAGAATAAAAATTTATTTTAACTTTGCCGTTTTTGATAAAAAGAACTTCCTGCGTTAAAACAATTTTTCTATGAACTTCTTTGTGACAATGCGCTTTAATTACACCGTTTTTCCCATATTTTATATAACCCAACTGCTGTGAAAATTCCGGTTGCCCAAAAAAAGTGGACTTGTCTGCAGAAAAATTTGAACGTAAAATTATGGCTAACAATTTACTTTTATGCTTTATTTCTTCAAAGTTTTTTTGTTTTTTCATAAACTAATCACACCGCCTTTGCTATAACTGTCATATCCCAATCTTTTATGGTCAACTCTTTATTCATTTTCATAAACGGACATAATTTAAGAACTTCAAAACCGGCAACATTCAGAAAATATTTAATTTCCTGTGGGAACATAAAACGCATTTTATGCGTTTCTTTTGTCTCATCGACAAGCTTATCTTTTTTTATTTTCCGGAGCTTAAACTGTATATCAACCGTATGCCTCATAGCATCCAATACCGGCGTAGTAAATCTTACTATTTTTTCACCATCTGCCGATTTGATTTCTTTACTAACAGGCTTAGGTTTATCTGATAAAACTGCCGGACCGTACCAGCAATCAAATATAAAAAGACCGCCTTTGCTTAAATGCTCTCTAACTCTTTGGCACACGTCTGCAATCATATAATTTTCTGTTTGATAACCCATTACCGCAAACATAGAAATCACAGCATCAAATTTTTTTCCAATATTTATTTCCGCAATATTTTTTTTGACAAAGTTAATTTTTAATTTTTTCTCCGCTGATTTCTTTTCGGCGATTTTCAGCATTTCAGAAGACAAATCCACCCCTGTGACTTTATACCCTCTTTCAGCAAGGATAATATCATGTCCTCCTGTTCCGCAACCTAAATCAAGTATCTTTTTTGCATTGCGCTTATATTTCAAAATAACGCTTTCTATAAAATCGCATTCCTTAACATATGCTTTTGTTTTATAAAGAGAATCGTATGCTTCCGCATACACATTTTCAAACACTTTCATAAATTTAATGCACTCCTTCTATCACATTCCCGCAAAATACTAAAACCTTCGCTCACCCCGCATCCTAAATAACCTATCTCTAAATTTCGGCTTTATTATACAGTTTATTATCATATTTTTGAAGCTACTGCCATCAGTGGAAGTTTTTCACCTCCGGCAATCAAAACATCGTCGGAATCGATTTTTCCATTAGAGCAACTTCTACCCCTACACTTCCAACCCCCGACACTCATAATTTCGGCAGATTCAGTTCCCGTTCTTTTGTAAACAATATCTCCGTATTTCAGATTCTTTATGGCTATTTCGGCGAGATCTGAAAGCTCTCCCCTTCCGGCAACGGTGAAATTTCGTTCGCCGGCAAGATATTTGTTTCTGACCTCATTCTGTATATTTGCCTTTATACGGGAAAGCTCGCTTATTGTTTTCTGGGTATAATGATACGTCTTCTTCATTTTCTCGGTGAAGCCTTTGGGCGTCAGCAGATATTTCACTTTTCTTTTGTTCAGGCCGTGAGTTTTGATATAGCCCTGTTTGATGAGACGCCGCAGACAAAGATTTATCATACCCAGCGATATATTGAGCTTCCCGGCAAGCTTCCGCTGAGAATCAGATTCGCCGGACTCCACCGCCTGCAACAACCTGTACTCGTTATCAGTCATATTAATAGTATCGTTCATTCTTTGAACATTGTATCAAATCCGCTTATTCTGTCAAGCGGAAAAGGCTACCCTGAAATTTTGTCCATTCTTTGGGCATTACAAAAGGTTTTCAATTATCTTCGGATATTCTGTTGAAAATTTTCTCAATAGCCGAAAAAACTTTTTCATCTTTTACAAAACCGTAAATCGATTTGGCCGCTTCAAAATCATAAATATGAACAATCTGATTTCTTTTTTCCACCATATCTATAAAAACAGCTTCGTCCTCACTATCAATTAACCCCGCCTTAAACGCTTCTTTGAAACTTTGCAGGGGGGTCGGACACTCTACTCCCTCCAATCTCATTTTTTCCTTTAATGTTTTCCATAAGCTTTCAAAAGTGTATTCAAAGCGTTTTGTGGTTATTTCAATAATCAATTCTTCGCTCAAAAAATTAAAAAGATGAGGTGTCTTTATAACCTCTCTGTATTTGTTAAACGCTTTTTTAAATCTTTCATAAGTTCGCTTGAATTTTTCATCCCGTGCCATACAATTCCCTCCTTCAGAATATTTTCCAAAAGCTCTTTTGAAACAGAATCTGTTAAATTCACCAGGTCTATTTCTCTCAAAGTGTGGACACTTTTATTTAAAACCTCTTTAATTGCCGCTATTTCACCTGAAGTTATTTTCTTATCTCTGTACAAGGCGAGGTCTATATCCGATTCTCTGTCATTGTCCCCCTTTGCGAAAGAACCGAAGACAAACAATAAATATTCATCGCCTATTGCTCTAATTAAAATTTCGTTTATCTCTCTTTTTATCTGCATTATAGGGTAAATGTGGAAATTATTTGAGGCGGGAATGCCACTCTTCTATCTCAACTTTTAGGCCGTCCACGCGGCTTTGAAGCTCCGACTTTTTCTCGCCAGTGGTTCCTTTAAGCTCGGCTTCAAGCTCTTTTACCTGCTCTTCTTTTTGAGATATTATAAGTGTTATCTGTCTTTTCTTGTCATCCACGGGGGGGCGCTTTTCGTTTTTTGAAACGTCTTTGCTTGTTTCCTCAGGAGTGTCTGCCGGGTTAAACCGCTTCGGGGCGGGCCGGGATTCCGCATTATTCAATTCATCTTCTTCCGAGTCCTGCTCTGAAAAAGAACCGGAGTCTGTCTCGCGGCGCGCGGGGATTTCCTTAAAAAGCTCCGATACGGAATCTGCGGCTGATGAGCGTTTATTGTTTTTCGGGGCGGCAAAAAGCTTTTTCAACTTCTTTTTCAGCCCTTCGTTTACGACGGGTATTTCAGAACGCTCTATACGCACGGCATCTTCGGTTTCTCTTCCGACGCCGGTTATAACAGCTATTTCCGTCTCAAGCTCTGATTTTATCATATTGAGTTCGTCTTCCTTCATCTGAAAGCGGTTTTCTATTTCTATCTGAGCGTCTCTCAAAACAGCTATTTGCTTTCTGTAAAATTCGTCTTTCTCGACAAGAAACCTTTCATGCGCCAGATTAATTTCTTCTATCTGCCGCTGAAGGTCAAGCACTTTCTTTGATATAAGTTTTTTCTCTTCCGCCGCCTCTTTGAGCTGCGCGTTAAACTGGCCGGCCACATCAATTTCAAGTTTTTTCATCTGGGAAACGAGTTCCTTCTTCTCCCTTTCCTTGCGGCGAACGGCCTCTTCCCACTCCCTGTCCATATTCCGCAGCTGCATATCATAATCGTCCCGCTGAACTTTCAGCTGTGAACGAAGTTCTTTAATTTCATTTTTCAAAATGCCAGTTTCCTGTTTAAAATTATTTATTGTCTTCTCACTGTCCTGCCTCTTGGCCTCTATCTTCATTTTCTCCGCGTCTTTCTCTCTTATGACGCTTTCCAGTTCATTTTTTATTATCTGAGCGGTTGTTTCGGCCTTGGCTTTTTCGCGGCTCATATCCTCAATGAACTTTTCCTGTGCCTGCGCCATTTTTCTGTCCATGCCGGCCATTTCTCTCTGCCGCTGAGCCAAAATCGCGTCATAATTTTTCGTCAGAGACACTATTTTTCTCTCATAGGCGTCCTTTTCCCCTGAGCGCAGTTTATTTTCCATGGAAAGCTGTTTTTTCAAAGCTTCCAATTCAGCCTGGTATTTAAGATTATCGTCTTCTACTATCCGCACCTTTTCATTGGCTATGCCTACTTCGTTCATAAAATGAGCTTCCCGCTGCTTCATCTGTTCCAAAATATGCGTGCGCTCTTCGTCGTTAAGTTTTTTGAGCTGTTCTATTTTATCAAGAAGTTCCTGGACGCGGAGTTCTTCGCTCTTGATGCGAGCGATGAGATTTTCCCGTTCTTCAAGCCTTTTTTCTTTAAGATCTCTTAAAATCCGCTCAAGTTCTGATGTTACTTTGCCTGTCATGGTCTGATTATAACACAATTGTCAAGAAAAATTCAAGACTCAAAATGGGGAAGGATGGGAATAGGAAGGGACATCGTGACCCCCCGGGGAAGAAATATAGGTTTGTTAGATTGGTTTGTTTTGGAGAAGACGAGGAAAAGAAGTTGAGAATTATTTGTAAAGAGAATAAATCCTCCCCCTTGAGGGGGAGGACAAAGGTGGGGGAGAAGA
>VMTI01000232.1 GCA_013791675.1 bacterium
ACTGGTGGAACACAAATGCTGCGAGCGCTCCGCTTGTGGCGATAACGAGTGAAGATACAAACGCCGTTTTGCCGTCGGCTGCGGCGCTTTCCGGCGGCAGCGCTTCTTTTAACTTCACTTTCAAAACAGCCAACACTTCATGGACGATAACAGCGTCAAATACAGACGGGGCGCTCACTTCGTCAGAGACCGCGAAGATACAGGTGAATCCCGCCGCCGCCGCAAAACTTCTGTGCCTTGTTCCAAATGAAACATATCAGCCGGGCACAGCTTCGGGCAAAGGCGTCGGAGTTATTTCTCAAGTCGCAGGAGAACCTTTTGCCGTCACCGTTTACGGGGTGGATGCTAACTGGAATATTAACACAGCCGCCAATCAGACGGTAACTATAGGAACGCAAGACCCTTATGATATAGAACCAGCCGTACAGCCGCTTATAGACGGAACAACCGCTTTCACCGTAACTCTTGTGAGGGCATGGTCGTCATGGGTCGCCGCGAGCGCCACCGGCCTTACCTCTTACACAACTCCGTCTATCGGCGTTTCCACAAACACGGCAGTAAAACTTATAGTTCTTGTGCCCGGGGTTGCGCACAACCCGGGAGAATGGTCCGGCGCCGCGGCTCCTTACGGCCGTACGGGCGCGCCTTCCGTTCAAACGGCGGGAACAGGTTTTAGCGTGACTGTCATGGCCGTTGATAACTGGTGGAACAGACGTTATGACTCCGGTAACATAGTTAAAATAACCACGGAAGACCCGAACGACGATTTGTATTATGGTTTTAATCCAGCCGCCAAAGCTCTTACCGACGGTATGGCGGTGTTTATATCCACAATGGTGACAAATGACCCTTCGGGAATAGGCAATCAGTGGAAGATAACCGTTTCTACGTCCGACGGCAGCGCCCTATCTTCTGATATGTCCGCGGCGATTACGATGGCCTCCGGCGCGACTTCGCGGCTGCAGCTGCTGCTTCCGAACGAAATTTCCGCGCCCGGAACGGATACCGGCCGCTCCGGCACGGTTTCCACTCAGACAGCGGGTGTGGAATTCACCGTTACGGTTAATGCCGCTGACCAGTATTGGAATTTTGTCAGCGCGCCGTCGCCGAATCCGCTTGTTAATATAGAGACGAGCGATCCATATGACCAGAATTGGGGGTTTGACCCGACAAATCAGCAGCTTCAAAGCGGTACGTTGCCGTTTAAGATTACAATGGTAACCGAAGGCGATTGGCGGGTTTACGGCTATCCAACAAATTACGGTTATACTCCGGCGACTTCGTCGCTGCTCCATGTCAAATACGGCGCTGCCGCGAAATATCAGGTGCTACTTCCCACGCAGACAGCCGTCGCCGGTTCCGTTTCCGGCAAGTCCGGCGTTCCGAAAACCCAGACAGCCGGAATAGTTTTTACGGCGACCGTCAATGCCACTGATGCTTATTGGAACATTGTGCCAACGGTATCGCCGGCCGCGAACATAACCACCCACGATTCCTTTGATACGAATCCCGGAAATGTACAGCTCATAAACGGTTCAACGACATTCCCTGTTATTATAAAAACCGCTTCCCACGGCATAGGCAGTTTCAGCTCAACGCAGACGGTTACGGCTTCGGGCGCTTACCAGAGCAATAAATCTTCCGTGTTCGGAGTAAACAGCTATACGCCGCAGAAACTTCTGCTTCTTGCCCCGGGCGAAAGATATGTGCCCGGGGACGTGTCTAATCTCGGCCGCGGGGGTTCTCCCGCCTCCCAGCCGGCCGGTGCGGTGTTTACTGTCACGGTTATTTCCTGCGACCAGTATTATAATCAGGCATCGACGAACACGAATATTACGATATATACGACCGATCCATACGATGACGAACCCGCGGACGCCCAGCTTGCGGGCGGATTCAAAACATTTAATATAACCATGAAACAAAAAGGTTATCAGCGAATCAGTTCTTCCGATACCGCTACCGTCGGAAAACTTGCCTGCTACACTTCTCAGGATATTCTTATAGGCTACGGTCCCGCTGTTAAACTGCAGGTTCTTTTAACCGGGGAAGATAGCGCCCCGGGCACCGCATCAGGTAAGACCGGAGGTTATTCTACGCCGACGGCAGGTGTGCCTTATAACATAACGGTCAACTGCGTTGACCAGTATTGGAACGTTAATCCTACGGCAAATCCGTGGGTGGGAATTGAGACATCGGATCAATATGATACGGAACCTTCCTCGGCGGTTCTCGCAAGCGGTTATAAGATATTTTCTATTACACCCGTTACCGCGGGCGCACAGACCGTTATAGCTTCCGATGTGGACGGCACGGGTGATTATTATACAGCGAACCAGTCCACTGTTTTCAATGTCTTCCCCGCCGCGCTTGACAGAATCATAGCCATCCTTCCGGGTGAAACATACAATCCGGGGAATGTTCCTTCCGGAGGAAAAACCGGCGCGCCTTCCGGCCAGACCGCCGGATCCGTATTCCAGGCGATGGTTTATGCCACTGACGAATATTACAATAAGGTTTCAACCAACTGCAGCATAGGCATCGTCACCGAAGACCCCTACGACGCGCATCCGGGCACTCTGTCTCTCGTGGCGGGGCAGTATCCTTTTGATATTGAAATGATTACTCACGGCTCATGGGATGTTTATGCCAAGGAAATCACTGAATCGCTGAACACTTATGATTATACGACTCCGAATGTAAATGTGGTCGCAGGGGCAGGTTCGCGGCTTGCCATAAAGCTTCAGGACCAGGCACTTGTGGAAGGCTACGGCATTACCGGAATTCCTGCTGTTCAGGAAGCCAATCAGACTGTGCAGTTTACAGTTTATTTGACTGATGTTCATTATAATATTGCTTCCGATACGCGCCCATGGGTGACTTTTGCCACAACAGACCCCAACGACAACCCGATAAATAACGGCGTACCCATCAGAATAGATGTAAACGGCCAGCTTGTTACGGCGTCTAAGCTCAAAACTTCTGTTGTCACCGGAGGCAGTAAAATCTACGCTTATTCGCAGGGCTTCAGCACAGGAACAACACCCGCGTTAATAGTCAATAACGCTGATTGTAAAAAACTGATTCTTGAGAATGCCGCCGGAGAAACGTTTCCTAATGCGGCTAAAATAATTAATGCCGGAGCCGCTCAGACGGTTGTTGTCAGCGCTAAAGATGATTATAACAATGTTTGCGCAGGGTCTAAAGATAAATATGGCGCATGGGTCGGCTATAAGGTGTTTGTGGACACGATTCATTTTACATCCGACACCGATTCCGACCCAACATACACGGGTATGCTTCCTGATCTGCCTTCGGATTATAGGTTCACGACTTCCGATAAAGGTAAACGCGAATTTACGAATCTGGTGGTTTTCTATAAGATGGGAGAAAACAGATGGTTAAAAGCGCAGGATATTTCTTATGGCCTTATAAACGGCGAGGCGACGGGAATTACCGTTCTTGCGGGAGCTTTGGGGACTTTTGTTGTTTCACCGACAGCGGCCACAACAGAAGTTATAGCAGGGAACTCCGTACAGATTATAGGGACAGCGGCGGATACTTTCGGTAATCCGAAGAAAGAGGCGGGGCTTTTTTGCAATATAGAAATTTCAACAAGTATCAATAATGGTTTTCCGTCACTCAGTTGTTCAACCGCGACGACAAATGCCGACGGCGCAATAGGCGTGGATTCACAAATATGGTTTAATGTTTCAACCGTTAAAGGTGACGCAGCGCAAGTGCAGATAATATATTCAACAAACATATGGGGGGAAACGGGAAATATTGTAACGGGCGGCGGCACCCCCACTAAGTATGTAATTACCTCATATCCCCCGATAATGACCTGCAATGCCGCAAGTAGTTCAGACGGTTGGTCAACTAAGGCAAAGGTTCAAAGAAAAGACGCTTATAACAATATCACGGAAACGGGCGATTCTTACGTGCGGCTGCACACAAATTCCAATGATGTTTCCGAAGACGGCATAGGAGGCACTTCAAAACCCGGGATTTTTTACGCATTCCGCATTCCTAAGGCGGGTTATCTTGACCAGCCCCTTGAGGGGATAGCGCCTTATCAGGAACCGGATTATAGCGGTTACAGTGTTCTCATCCCCGGCGGTAAAAATTCCTGCGAGTTCTGGTACCATGAGGAAAAGGCCTCATGGGATACAATCGCCATTGCTTCATGGACGGTGAGAGTTGACGGCAAAACTATTGACGGAACGAATGCGGATTCATTTAATATCAGGGTTAATCCGAATGCCGTCAAAAAAATCAAGTTTACGACAGAAGCAAGGGTTTTGACCGCCGGAGCGACCAGCCAGGCTGAGGGTCTTAAGATTCAAATTCACACCCAGGACACTTTCGGTAACGAAAGAATTATGACGGATGATAAGGTGTGCGAACTTAAGGCGGAAAATACATCCCCCGGCAGATATCGTTTTTACGGCCCTAAGCTTGAAGAAAGCAATGTCTGGATTACGTCAAATACCGTTATCACATTTTCAACAAACACTTATGAATCGTATTTCTGGTTTTCCTGTGATGTAACGGGTAATCCCGGTTTGCGGGTGATAGGGCCTTCGGGGTTTTCTTGGGAGGACGGTTATCAGGCGCAAACAGTGCTTCCCGCGCCTATTTCAAAGACAGTGTTTGTAACCCCCTCACAGGAACTTACCGCAGGCGTTACTTCGCAGATAATGACTATTCAGACGCAGGATAAGTTCGGCAACCAGTCTCCTGTTCCTTCAGACGCGAACGGGGGAAATCCTGTAATTTTCAGTCTTTCGTCGCCTGAAGCTCCTTCTGGGCGATATGATTTTTCCGCTTCATCAGCCCCGTGGGTTTCAACCAGAACGGTTAGTATTCCCGTCGGGTCAGCGTCGGCGTCGTTTTATTATGTAAATACAAAGAGCGCGCCAAGTTACGGATGGGAGATAAAGGCTGATGAGGGGGATATATACGCGGTTCCGCCTGTTTCCTACAGCCTTGGTTGGGCGCCGGCTATTCAATATGTGAAAGTTTTCGGAGGTACGATTTCTCAGGTGGTGGTTATTACGCCGCAGAGAAAAATTACAGCCGGCACCAAAAATTATCTGAATTACGGCGCGACCAACTATGTGTTTACAGCGGAGCTGAGGGATAAATTCGATAATACCTCAAAAGCTTTAGAAGCCGTACAGCTGCGGCTGACATCGGATTCATCTATTGCCGGTTTTGCGTCAACACCCAACCCTGCGGATTGGACGCAAAATATAGTTGTTATTACCTCGGGCACTCCATCCGTCGGGTTTTATTACTACGACGAGATAGGGGGAACCCCGCAAATTGCTGTTAATGAAAATCCGGAAAGAGGCTGGACTTTGGCGATGCAGACGGTCAATGTGTATCCTAATGACGCCGTGGCTTTTAAGATACAGCATGACGGCGCGGCCACGGTTTATGTGTCCGAAGACATAACTGTTTATGCCGTTGATGCATACGGCCCCGGAGGCGCGGGAAATGTGTGTACCGGCCATCCGCCGCTTGCGCGCCCCTACACCCCGTCTTCCGGATGGGTATATTATGTCGGGGTGGCGTCTTTCACATCTTCAGGTTCGGCTGTGGTTGAACCTTTGTCTTATAATTTCAGCGATGCCGTGACCGACTTACATCCGGGTATTTGTTATCCGAAGGTGAGGGACGAGAGCGTGACGGATCCGCCGGATGTGATGCCTATCGTGATATCCGTCTATGATACAGCCGCCCCCATGATTGTGGGCACATCCGCGGAACTGACAATACAGGGAGCTATAGTGAAACCTTATATTGATCCTGAGACACAAAGGAGAGTGATGGAAATGGATGTTTATGGTTCCACGCGTATCTATCAGGGCGCGGTTAACAGGCTTATAGAGAGGCTTGACCTTAAGACAAATTCGGGTACTGGGATATGGACGGGCCTGCAGATAGACAATATAGGCGCAACTGTCGAAAGCGACATTTTGACCGTGCGTGTATGGAAAGACGGCGACGCCGACGCTGAATTTGACCTGCCGATGCCATCCGATCCCGATAATGTGGGCGGTACTTCCGGTTATTTGATAGGGCCGGGGCACGGTGATATATGGCTTTCATCCGGGACTTTTAACCCCGCTACAAGACAGGCGAATCTCACATTTAACACGCCCCAAACGATAGGCATGAGCCCTCAAAATTATTACATAACCGTTGACATATCCGAATTCGCCGAGCCTGGAAAAACTTTTATTGTGCGCATGAAAGACAGAAATTATTTTAAATGGAACATTGCTTCCGCTGTGGAGCTTGCATCCAATAATTTTGAAATAAGGGTTCCCACGGCCACTATCACAACTTCCCCGGGCCAGATTACGGTGTATGCCACTAATCTTGTGGATGAAGACACAATGCAGATAGCGCAGGGCACAGACAAGCTTGGAATGATTAAGTTTGATATGCTGACAAACAAATACACCGTGCCGTGGACAAAAATTACTTTGGGACTTAAAGGTTCCGCCGACCCCGGCCGGTACGATGCCGCCAAGAACATATATATTCCTTCCGCCGATATTGGTTCGGTAAGAATATACAAAGACGCGCAATCGAAGGGAACCGCCGGCTACGGGGAATTTTCGCCATCCGCCGACTCACTTATATCTTCAGGCCAGGAAACATTCGGAACACTGCAGCCCGGTATATGTATAATTACCCTGAGGAATCCGGCAAATCTCAATGAAGAGAGAGCTCAGGTTATATCGGAATCAACATCCACTTATTTTGTGGCTTATTCTTTTACGAATTCCGCCGCCGTTGGCGCCGCCGCAGGCGTGAAGCTGGCCAATTCTTCCGGAATCATGGCTTTTATGGAAGGGATTAACAGGGTGTTTGATTATTATGATTATAACGGCAACGCTCGCAGGGATGACGGCGAGCCGGATATTTATCCGCTTGAATCCGAGGCGCCGCCTATTATAGCGACCGTGGATCGCTTGATTGTCAACAAAGCTCATCCGGGAATTACCCAGCTTATACAGGGCTCAAAGAACAATGTCCTCGAACAGTTTATTCTTTCTGTTGATCCTCTCACACCTCGCGCGGTATGGTGGAGCGGCCTCACGGTGGAGAAACTCGGCACGCTTCCCAACGTGGATGTAGACGCCGTGAAGATATGGAAATACAATTCAGGGTCAGTTGACCTGGCGGGAAACCCCGTGGTGAATATATCAACATCCGGCCCCACCGGACAGAAAGATGTTCTTGTGGCCAAAGCCGAGGGCGATTTGGTTTCTAATTCTTACGGAGCTTTCGCGTCAACGTCCGTTTTTATTCCCTTTGACCAGGCTAATTGGCAGGAAATAAGTGTGGCTAATAAGAATTATCTGGTAACCTATGACCTTGATCCATTCGCCGAGGTGGGGAAAAATCTGGGCCTTAATTTCGGCACCATAAGCAGTTTCAAAGTAGAGCCCGTTGACGAGGTGAAAGATGAGAATTTCCCCATAAAATTCCCGGCGATAGAAGTAAAGGAATATTCGGATAATGTCACTTTTACTTTCACCGACGCCACGGGCCTTATAGAGGACAAGCAGATCAATCAGGGCGACAAAAATCTGCCCATTCTTAAACTGGATGTCAAGACCAACCAGTCCGACGCGTTCTGGAACAGCATTATGCTCGATCAGGCCGGTTCCGCGACGGACGACGATATAGACAATATAACGATATGGTTGGATAAGGACAATAACGCCAAGTTCAATGCGGTGCTGGATGAGAAAATATCTTCAGGTACTTTCAATAACGGCCAGGCGGCATTCACTTTTGTCGGGCAGGAAGACGCCAGGAGGATAGGCCCGGTAAACACTATAAGTTATAAAACGGAAGTGCAGAATAGAAGTTATTTCATAAATCTTTCACTTTCCGATACGGCTGTTCCCGCCAGGACAATAGCCCTTAAGGTGGACGGCACTCCCGAACTCGGTTATCTGGGCGTTTCGGCGCCGAACACAATAGACGCTTCTTTTGAGGCTGCGGGAGGGTATCTTCTGCCGTCAAAGATAATAAAGGCGTCACCGCGCATGCTTTATGTGAACGGCGAATCGCTTGCTCCTGAAACCGTCTATCAGGGGACGGATGAAGTGG
>VMTI01000281.1 GCA_013791675.1 bacterium
CCGGTGATTATTATGGGATTTTTGATATTGAGGAATTGATGATTTTGAAGGGTAAACCACCCGGTGGATTTTTGACAACAAATCCCGATAAATTTAGAAAAGATTATGATTTAATCAGAGAAAAAGAATGAACGGCAATTTTTTGTTGAAAAATCCTTATGGCAAAACTTCAGAAAAAATCATACGAAATATTGTTTTCTGTGTGTAAATATGATAAAAATGTTCTTTACCCTATCGGGCACGAAGGGTAGACGCAGGTTATAATACCCCTTGGGCCCCGAGGGATTTCTACCCCAAGGAATTCTCCAAATTCCAAGGGAGACTGAGTCCTGGAGATTCTGCGAATCTCACAGGGTACTTCAGTCTGCGTTTAATTGACGGGGAATATACGCAACCTAAAGATTGCGGCTACCGGAGTTATGAATAATGCGGGTTAGACAGTAAGAAAACAAGAGAGGTGGATTATGACAAAATTACTAGAGAAAGCATTTAAAAATGTTTCAAAACTTCCTGAAACTGAGCAAAATGTATTGGCAAACTGGCTGTTGGAAGAACTCAAGGCTGAAAGAAAATGGGATCAAGCATTTGCTGAATCTGAAGATGTACTTGGTCGACTTGCCGACGATGCGCTTAAAGCTCATAGACACGGGAAAACAACACCATTGGATACTGACAAACTATGAAATCAACGACGACCGATCGCTTTTGGAAATGCTATGCCGAATTACCTGCAATGGCCAGAAAGCAGGCGAAAGAGGTATATAATTTATTTCTTCGTGATCCATACTATCCAAGCTTGCATTTTAAGCGGGTGCATTCAACTCGCCCAATATTCTCGGTTCGTATCACAAAAAATTATCGTGCAGTTGGAGTTCTACAAGACAATGAAATAATTTGGTTCTGGATTGGTTCGCATTCAGAGTATAAGAAATTATTAAGAAATGCCTAATAATTCCCTGCGCCTAACCGAAACCTGCCGCTTTTCGGCGGGTAAGTTATAGCGTTAGACGCAAAAATTAGACGCAAAAATTCATATTGCAAAAAAAAGGCAATAGTGATACAATGCCATCTCGGCGTCGGCGATTGTGCTGCCGCACACTTAAGGAGGAAAGAGAAATGGCTAAGGACAAAAAACAGGTTTTGGAAAACACAATAAAGCGGTGCAGGGAAAAAAACATAATTATACCTACATTTGAGCAAATGTATAATCCCGATAAAATTCCCCAGGGCATAAAAGATGAACTGAAGGACATAGGCCTTTGGGATTTACATCCCAGAAATCTTTTTAGGATTTCCTGGAAAAATGAACCGGTAAAACAGGGCGGCACTTACGGCGACCCGAATTTTCTAGAACTTCCAAAAGAAATAACCGGCGTTAAGGCCAGGATAATGGTACTTATAGGGAAATTTTTTCCGACCGGAGCCCATAAAGTGGGAGCTTGTTTCGGTCCTCTTGTGACCAGGCTGATTACGGGAGAATTTGATCCCACTACCCAGAAAGCCGTGTGGCCTTCAACTGGGAACTACTGTAGGGGAGGAGCGTATAATTCATACCTGCTCGGCGTGCCCGCGATAGCCATACTGCCGGAAGGAATGTCAAAAGAAAGATTTGAATGGCTTAAGACAGTGGGAAGCGAAATTTTCGCCACCCCCGGCGTTGAAAGCAATGTGAAGGAAATATACGATAAATGCCACGAACTTAAAGCCGAGAGAGGCGATGAGGTCGTGATACTCAATCAGTTTGAGGACATGTCCAATGTGCTCTGGCATTATGCCGTAACCGGCCGCGCCATGAACGAAGTTTACGAAAAAAATAAAAAAGCTAATCAGCGGTTTTCGGCTATGTTCCTCACACAGGGTTCCGCGGGAACGCTCGGAAGCGCCGAATACATAAGAGAGCATCATCCTTCTGTAAAAGTTGGCGCGGGTAAAGCTCTGGAATGCCCGACTCTGCTCTATAACGGATTCGGCGGACATAGAATAGAGGGCATCGGAGACAAGCATGTGCCGTGGATACACAATATGAAAAACATGGATACCGTCGCCGGTATAGAGGATGAAAAATGCATGCGGATGATACGGCTTTTCAACGAGAAACAGGGCAGAGAATATCTTAAAAAGAAAGGCGTTAAAGACGAGGTCATCTCTAAGCTTGATTTGCTGGGTATTTCTTCCGTCGCCAACATAACCGGCGCCATCAAAATGGCGAAATACTATGAGATGAATGAAAATGATATGGTCTTCACCGTAGCGACAGATTCAATGGAACTTTACGGCTCCAGAATCAAGGAACTTAGAGAGGAAAGAGGCGAATACAGCGCGATTGACGCGGCAAAAGATTATGAAACCTGTCTTGAAGAAATAGATACGGAGCATCTCCTTGAACTCAGCTACCGCGATAAAAAGAGAATGCACAACCTTAAATATTTCACATGGGTTGAGCAACAGGGCAAAGAAGCGGAAGATCTCAATGCCCAGTGGTATGACGAAAACTGGTGGAATGACCGGCTTCATGTCACAGAGAAGTGGGACAAGCTTATTACCGAGTTCAACGAAAAAACAGGGCTTATTAAAAAATATAAATAATTTTGAAATTCCCTTTTGTGAAAGGGGTGGCAGACCGAAGCGTTTCGTCCGCCGAGAAGTATGCCGTGACTGAAATGTTTCATCCGCCGCGGCCGCGTTGCCTGAGCCGCGATATCCGCACCGGAGGATAAATGTATAAAAAAGGTATTAACCTGAATACGGTAACAGTGGAAACACTTAAGACACTTCCGGGTATAGGCGACAATCTCGCGCGGAGCCTGGCGCTTCACAGAGAACTCAAAAGCGAATTTGTTAATCCCTCTGAATTCAGCGCTATTGTTCCCGAGCATGTGTATTCCGGAATCGCAAAAGAGTACAATATTTATGCCGTTTCGCCGGTAGCGTGGAAAAGCAGAATAACCAACGAAAAAAATAAACTTTATAATGCGGATTTACAGATATTTTTTTTAAAGGATTCGTCAATTGCGCTGAGTGCAGAGAAAAATATTTACATAATAAACCTTCCGGCCGGCGGGGACTTAAGAAAAGCCGGAGTTGAGGATATGCTGCATGAAATCGGAGCGCTGGCCGGGCTGAAAAAAATTTTCGGATGGAAACCGGCGGTAAAAGCTCTGCTGCTTACTGAGCTTCCCGATATGGAAAAACTTAATAAATTTTTAGCGCGTTACGATACTGCTTCTCTTTTGTGCATTCGTGAAGATGAACTATTGAACATGGGCAGTAAGCACGGTGATATCGCGGCTATGATTATGGCTAAAAAACTTAAGGTTCTAACCGCGCCCGGTAAAATAAAATCAGGGGATTTTGAGATAAAAACAGTTTATCCGTTGACCGTGGGCGAATCTTCCGCGTGCTCAATGTTGCTGTCTTTCGGTTCTGTCAGTATTTTGCTGATGTTTCACATGACAGATTCCGACCAGCTTGATTTTATTCACAAACCCGGAAGCTCCGCCGAAATCCGGCCGAACGCGGTGTATTCATACGGCACTGAGCTCCTTCCGGTTTTCATGCAATTTTGCGGCTCGCCGAAATTAATAGACATTCGTAAAGAAAATAAACTGAAAAGCGACGGCAACCTTATTTATGCTGAACGGCACCCATAAAAAAAAGCTCCGGAAACTTCTGGAAGATCTTGTGAATATAAGATCTGATAAAAAAAATACAGCTATGGCGGCTTTTTTGAAAAAGGCGCTTGGGGAAAACGGCTGGAAAAATATAAAGGATTCCGGCGGAAATGTCTGGGGTAGAATAGGTTCCGGGAAAATAAAACTTCTTTACGATATTCACTCGGACACAATCACGGCCAGAAACACCGGTTGGAATACGGACCCGTTCAGGGCGGAATTTAAAGATGGCCATTTATACGGCAGGGGCGCAGTGGATGACAAAGGCCCTTTGGCAGCCGCTATTTTTTCCGGGAATTTTCTTAAAAACCTTGCCGGATGCTGCGTTTACCTGCTGGCTTCGGATAGAGAGGAAATTGACGAGGGCTACGGATGCCGGACTTTTCTCCGTCAAGAAAAAATTAAACCTGATTTTGTCATTATATCCGAACCTTCCGACCTTCGCCTTATTTTCGGCCAAAGAGGGCGGGTTGAGATTACTCTCACAGCGCCCGGAGTTCCCGCGCACGGTTCCATGCCGGAAAAAGGAAAGAACGCCATTCTTCTTATGAATACGGCGTTGGCCTCACTGGCAAAACTCAGATTTAAGAAAATACATCCTTTCACGGCGACAACCGTCACCCCGACAGTGATAAAAAGCGAGGGCGAAGGAAACAATGTCCTGCCTTTAAGCTGCAGCGTTTTGCTGGATATAAGACTGAACCACAAAGAGAGCGTCGCTTCATTGATTAAAATCCTGAAAAAAAATATTCCCCGGGAAATAGATATAAAGGCGAAAAATTTTTGTCCCGCGTGGCTTCTTAAAAACAAGTCTTTCTCTCTTGCCGCCCGTAAAACATTCGCGGAAGCTTATGGAAAAGCGCCCACGCCGGCTTACTGGAAATTCTGCACCAATGGCTCGGAATATGCCTCTAACGGTATTCCGGTAATAGGCTTCGGACCGGGCAAACCGGAACTGTGTCATAAAAAAAACGAGAACATAAAGTTGGCTGATGTTGAACAGGCGGTGGATTTTTTTAAGGTATTGCCGCGTCAGATTACAGGTTTTGTAAAATGTTGAGAAAAAAAATATTATTTTTTTGCGTTTCGTCGACGCTGTTTTTCTGTCCTCCGGCTCCTCTTGCAGCGGAGAGCCCGCGGTATATCGCGGATTTACCGAATATTCATGAATATGAACTTTTCGCCAACAACGGCTGGAACGGTAACTGGTACGTCGGCTATGATCATTGCTGGATTGTAAAACTTTCTCCCGTAAAGGATATTAAAAAATTCAAAAAAGCTTTTATCGGCGTGAAACTCGGACGGGCCAAAACCGCGAAACAGATTGAAGCCGCGATTCAGGCGGTAATAGACAGTCAGAATAAAAAACTTGAAGAAGCTTCTCCTTCGGAGAAGAAAAATCTGAACGCAGAAATAGAGGCTTTGAAAAAAAAGAAAGAAGCAGCGGCTAATTCCGCGATATATATATCTGTCTCGGATGATTCTGATTTTTCTGATAACAAAAAATACATCGCCGCGCAGGCCGCTGAAATCCCTCTTGAAGGCGATTTTAACGAGGCATTGAATGATGTCGGAGGCGGCCGGTGGTTCTGGAAGGAGGTGCCTCTTTCGTCAATTTCGGCAGATAAGGAAAATTTTGTGGCGGTGTGGTCCGCTAACGGGCTTTTCACTTCGGCATCCTACGCGCCGGTGATAGCGGCCGGCTGGTCGGAAAAAGACAAATATGCGTATCTTACAACAGATAACGCGGGAGAAGCCCCGAAAAGACTTGAGAAAAATATAAGTTTTTTCACTCCGGCGCTGTGCATAAAACTTGTGCCGGAAAATAAGGAAGAATTAAAAGTGGAAATAACAAAGGCCGGAATTACTGACGGTGTTTTACGGGTTTGCGGAGACGTTGAGGGAGTTCCTGAAAGGATTCGCCTGCGCGTTTTCCGCGGAAAAGAAGAAATTCCTACCGGTTACGGTATTGCGTCGCCGCCGTGGTGCCTCACAATATATAAACTTGAAAAAGGCAGATATAATTTTTATCTTGACGCGGAAGATTACTTCGGCAACAGAGCCAGAAGCGCGGAAAAAACTTTCGCCGTGGAATGACGGCGGCATAATCGCCGGCTGTCGCTTTAACCCAAAGGGGGGAAAATGGAACAGATTGATATCGTGGGCTTGATGACAGTGACTAACATCGTAATGAATTTGGTGATACTGATTTTGGTCGCGTTTATTTTCGCGAAAGTCAGAACTCTACGCAAATTTCTTATTAAATAACAGAAAATCAGAATTTGTAAAATTGAGAAGCGGGACCGGGCGCGCCCGGTGCGGCGCAGCCCGTATAATTCAACACCTGAATGCGCGCATGCCCCGTCCGCCAAAGGGCGAGCCACCCCTTTTAGAAAAGGGGAATTTAAGCGCAAGGAGACGTACAATGACAATTGAGATAATTAAAAACGTATTATTGTGGTGCTTGGTAATTGACATGGGATTGCTGATTTTGTGGTTTTTGTTTTTCACTTTTGCGCATGACTGGATTTACCGCATTCACGGGAAATGGTTCAAGGTGCCCGTTGAAACTTTTGACGCGATTCATTATGCGGGCATGGCGTTTTTCAAAATATGCATATTTGTTTTTTGTCTCGCACCTTATATCGCTCTGCTGGTTGCCGGCTGAATATCAAAATTTATGCGATTCAAGTTGACATAATCAGCGGCTAGATAGTATAATTATCCCTTATGAGCAAAGAAAGCGTTAAACGTTATCATGTCCCCAAGAAGCAGTTTACGATTATGATACTGCCTCACGGAGGCCGGGGCGGAACACAGCTGACGATATCTTATTTGTCGCTGTCTCTTGTCTGCATAATATGGTTCGGCATAACAGCGTCAGCCGCTTATTTTATCAGCGAACGCGTCAGAGTGGATGAAACGCAAAAAGCAAATACCGAACTAAAAAATAAAGTCACCAGCTTTAGTAAAAAAATGCACGACGCGCTGGAACTTATCACCGCAACAGCGGAACTGAACACTCATCTGAGAGGAATGCTCTCATTAGGGAATAAATCAAAAATTATAGAATACTCGGCCGCGGGCGGGCCATCGAAACTTGAAGATTTGCAGCTGTCTAAAATACTCCTCGAAACATCTCCTATGGAATCCGAAGAGCTGCTTGAAATGAATGAAAAGGAAATGCTCGCCGAAAGCTGGCAGGCTAAACTTGATTTTCGTGAAATTTCCCAATATCTGAATGAAAAAAGAATACTGGCCCGTTCCACTCCGGCAATATGGCCGACAATGGGGAGAGTAACAAGCCCTTTCGGCTTGAGATCTTCGCCTTTTACGGGGGGCAGCCAGTTTCACAGCGGTATTGATATCGCGAATCTGCAAGACACGCCTCTGCGGGCGACTGCCGATGGAAGAGTAGTGTTTGCCGGATGGGCCGGCAATCTCGGTAAAACCGTCGTGGTATCTCACCGTCTGGGTTACACAACCTATTACGGACATTGCGACAATGTTTTTGTCAAACAGCATGACAAGGTTGAAAGAGGGCAGATAATCGCAAACATCGGCTGCACCGGGCGCGCAACCGGATATCATGTGCATTATGAAATAAAAAGATACGGGAAAGCGCTTAATCCCACGTATTTTGTTAATAGGAGTTTTTAAATGTTTGGTTCAAAAAAAATTGAAAAAAAAATCGGACGTATTGAAACGGTTATCGGGCATGAAAGTGTTATAACCGGCACAGTTGCCACCAAGGGGTCTCTCAAAATCGACGGGCTTATAAATGGCGGAATAGAGCAGGCGGATGCCGTTATTGTCGGCGACACCGGAAAAATAATAGGCGATATCACCGCTCAAACGGTTATTATCAGCGGAGAAGTGGAAGGAAATATTCACTCTTACATATCAATAGAACTGATGGAAGACGGTAAAATAATAGGCAATATAAAAACCTCACAGATATCCATAAACGAAGGGGCTTTTTTCGAGGGCAATGTCACTATGGAAAAAGCCGCCGCTCTTCCGAAAAACGAGACAGACGACTAATCAAGCGAGAGAAGAGCGCGGGCTATCTCTTCTCTTATGGCGGAATTACCAGTTTCCATAAACAGGTTTTTGAGAACTGATTTGGCTTTTATTTCACGCAGCGTCCTGACCGAGCGGACGCGCAACTCATTTTTTTCGTTTTCGCTGGAGATAATGGAAGAAAGCATCTCCGCGAAATTTTTATCGTTCAGATAACCCGCCATATCTATGCACCAGTATCGGAATTTCCAGTAATATAGCTCGTTTTTCTTGGTACTCCACAAATTTTTGCCTTCAATAGCATCGGCTATAAACGGCACGGCGGCTTTTGGATTATCCAGCAAAACGATAGATTCTTTGAGTGTGCTTATTCCCAGGCTCTCAAGCGAAGCGCCCGACGAAGCTTTGAGCATTACTTTTTCCAAGGCATCCATGACAGCTTTTTTCTCCCGCTCCGGAATATTCTGTTTCTTTTCTGACCAATAATCGCGCGGAACCTCAGGCGGTAAAATTATTTTCTTCCCCACACCGGCGCAGCCCGCCATAAAAACAGCAGCCAGCGCGGTCAGAATAAAGCGCACGGCAATACGGCCAATTTGATTTTCTGTCATTTTATTGTAGAATATATCATAAAATTTGAGAAAATAACATAAAATTTTCGTCAGGGGGAATAAATTTATGGAATTTGTAAGAAAGCACGCCAAGACCATTCTCAGCGTTATCGCGGCTATTTTCATAGTGGGCCTTTTTTATATGAATTATCAGGCTCAGGGTCCCACGGTCGTAAAAGTAAATAAGACCAAGATAAGTTACGATGATTATCACAAATCTTTTACACAACGCCTGGACAGAGAGCGTGATGAAAGCGAGAAAACTCTCAGCGCCGACGATATCAGCAGTATAAAGCAAAACGTTCTCGCGCAAATGGTGCAGGACGAGCTTATAATGCAGCGCGCTAAAAAATTCGGCGTAAAAGTACCCGACGAAATTATTTCATCCTCCATAATGTCAATGAAAGCTTTCCAGCAGGACGGGGCCTTTAACCAAACCATATACAGCAGAGTACTCGCCATGTATTATAAAATGTCCCGTTACGACTTTGAGGAAAATTTAAGAAATTCTATTAAAAAACAATTTTTCAGAGATCTGACGCTATCTTCCGCCAAAGTTTCCCCCATGGAAGTGGCGCTCATATTCAAATCATCTTTTCCGAAGGAAAATTTTGAGGAAAAAAAAGCGGAATTTAAAAACACATTGATAAACGAAAAACGCTCACTTATATATTACGGCTGGATGGACGACATGATAAAAAACTCCGAGATAATTAACAATCTTCCAAAAATAGAAGCCCAAACCTCTATGTAATTCCCCTTTTTTGCAAAAGGGGTGTCTCGCCCATGGGGCGAGACGGGGTATTAGTGTTTAGTTTTTTTCCGCTATTGACGATATCCGGCCGTGCCTTATCAGAATTTTGCCGTCAGCGTAAAAAGATGGCTCTGTCCTAAATACTTGTGAAATGAGAACGCATAGTCAAAAATAAAATTATTATACACCGCGCCGAAGCCAGCCGAAGGGCGCAGAATATCCTGATAACTCAAACCGCCTCTCAACAAAAGCGGCGCGACCGGATATTCAATGCCGGCAGCCAGCAATTTATTTTCCTCGGCGCTTTTTTCAATGTCTCCGTTAATCGTGAATTCATCAAAGCGGTAAGCGAACCCCGCCGAGGCCGTGAGAGGCAGGGGGCTTTCCGATATTTTTTTACCTAAGTTTCTCACGCTTGTCGCGAGAGATAAATTTTCATTGACATCTTTCAGCACTCCGGCGTCAAGCGCGGCCGCCTCCGAAAGATTGCCATCTATGCTTTCACTGATATTTTTAACTGTCATCCCCGCAGTATAATCTCCGGAAAGAAAAGCGTAAGACAGAAATACGCTTTTGTCATTCACGCCGAAACTGCCTGTTTTTACGCCCGTAAGCATGTCCCTCCTGTCTTCGTCGCTTGAAAAACTGCGTATCCCAAGGCATAGAAAATTATTTATTCTTTCCACGCCGTAAGAATCGCTGCTCTCAACTGAAAATGTGAATTTGGCGTCATTGAGCGACAGATTGTCAAAATACATGAGATGCGAAAACTGAAGAGAGGTCGGCTCGTCATACAGGGAAGCGGGATTGGACTCTATAAAGTCCGTGCCTCTAAGCGCCGTTCCTCCTCCTCCGAGAGCAAGTTTCCGGGCGGAAAGAGTCACGCGCATAAATGCGGCGCCGGACTCCCCCGGCGAAACATCAAAAAAACCGGCATGGACGAAAGAAGAAGTTGTTAAAAAAAGAGCTATTAGATTTATGGTGAGAAATTTTTTCGCCGTTTTCATTTTATCACTGTAAAATGGCCTTTGCTTTGGCCGATGTTCGTTTCCGCAAAATAAAAATAAATTCCCGAGGCGATATTTTCACCGCGGCTGTTTTTCCCATCCCAGCTCACCAGCTGGCTTGAGGGATAATATGATGACTGATCCAGCTTTATTATTTCCTGCCCTGTTAAATCGAAGATTCTCACGGCGTTTACCGATGAAGGCGCGGGGCTGAAAGCGAATTTCATTTTTACTCCTGAATTCGCTATTAAGGGGTTGGGAAAAGCTGTTACTTTTTGGGCCAGCGTCGTAATATGGGCGTTAAGATTTTCTATACATGTTTTTGCGTTTATGACGCCGTAACCGCGCTCGTTTGTACGATTAGGATAATCCGAACCCGAACGCCTTATAGCTTCGGCGACATCCCCCGGCCCGTAATCCGGCCTTATGGATAAAACAATTGAAGCCAGCCCCGCAACGAACGGACAGGCCATTGAAGTGCCCTTCCATGAATCATAGATATCTGAAGGCACTGTGCTCAATATGGCTACGCCGGGCGCAAGAACATCAAGATTTGAATCGTAATTGCTGAATGACGCTCTGGTTCCCGCCGAATTAGAAGCACCGACGGCGAAAGTCGTAGAGAGTGCCGCGGGATATGAAATATAGGGGGTGTTGTCATTTCCGGATGCTGCCGCTATAAAAACCCCATAATTAAAAGTGTATTGACAAGCATCTGCTACTGTGGGCATGTAAACAGTATCACCGAGACTCATATTTATCACTTGCGCTCCGTTTCTCACTGCCCATAAAATAGCTTCAGCTAAATCGGCTTCATCGCCGTAGCCGTCAGAATCTAAAACTTTTAAGGCCATGATTTTTGAATTTATTGAAACTCCCGATATTCCTGTGCCGTTATTTGTCGCCGCCGCGGCAATGCCGGAAACGTGTGTTCCGTGGCCATCATCGTCCATAGGGTCATTATCATTATTAACGAAATCATAACCGTGATAGCCCTGAGGGGATGTCCACATTTTTGCAACAATATCTTCGTGATTATAATCCACGCCGCTGTCTATCACGGCGATTAGGATATCAGCCGAACCCGAACTGCCTTCTATATTCCAGGCCTGATCCATGTTAATGCCGTTGGCGCCGTTCAGGCCCCACTGGGAATTGTCGATGTATTTAGGGTCGTTTGGAGCGCACGCTCTTACCCGACGGCTTTTATAGCAGTATTGCGTTTCATCAAAGCCGCTGTAAAATTTTACGGCTTCAAGGGCTGCTGTGTTTGAAGGAAATTTAATTCTCCACACGGATATTTCTTCCATAAGAGAAACAGCTGACGGCGTTGAAAGACTTATTATATTTTTCTGCGTATTTTCAGGAGTGCCGTCTTTGAATTTAAGAAGAACATTTATGGGATCGGCAATAGCAACGGTATGAAAAAAGAAGAGTGATATAATCGCGAACCAGCGGAATTTAAACATTTTTCTTTTTCATAAAATAAAACCCAGCCGCAACAAAAATTATATTTACTCCCCATGCGCCTATCCACGGGGGGAGCGCTCCTGTTTCGCCGAACGACAGTCCGAGGGAGTAAAGTCCCCAATAGGTGAAACACACAACCATACTCAGGGCAACAGCGAACACTCTTCCAATATGACTGAAATAAATACCTATGGGGAAACCTATTACGATAACAACCAGAGCGGACAGTGCGGATGAAACGCGGGAATGAAAATCAATTCTTTCCTGATGCGACGGAATTCCAGCTTTTTTAAGTTCCTCAATATGTTTTTTAAGTCGGAAAAACCTCATTTCCCTGTATGAAACGGTCTTTATAATAAAATCTCCGGGGGTTTGAGGAAAATTGAAAACACGCGATTTAAAACTTTCTTCTTTCAGAAGTTCGCCGCCGCTATCCCATGTTCTTACAAAACCGTCCCTGAGATCCCAGCCGTTTTTATAAATGAAGGCGCGTGCAAAAATATTTTCCGCGCCCTTTTCATTTATCGTATCCAGATTGAAATTACTGCCGGTGAGCTTGGCGGAATCGTAAAAACCTATGTAATAAAAGTATTTTCCAGCGCCGGATTCGTCTTTTGTATGATAAACCAGATTAAAGTAGCGCCCCTGCGGCGGCGCCGCTTTTTGCTTTTGTATGACGACATTATAATAGCGGTAGGCCTCCTTTGCGGCCACTCTGGCCACGAACTCATCCGTGAGAAACATAAGCCCCGCAATAACGAACGCCACGGCGATAAAAGGCTGCATAAGGGTAATCATAGAGACGCCCGAGGTTTCTATTGCCGTCAACTCATTGCGCCTTTTAAGTTCCGTTATAGTCATAACAAGAGCAAGAAGTATGGAAATTGGAAGCGCCTGCAAAAACCAGGCAGGGCTTTTGCAGGAAAGAAAATAAATAATCTGTTTCACGGAAGCCCCGTATTCGGAAAAAACATTCAGCCGTATTATCAGGCCCGAAAAGATAAAAAGACTCATAAATCCGGAGGCGGCTATAAAAAAAGATTTTCCGAATCGTCTCAGCAGATATTTTAAAAAAATTTTCATAAAGCCAGAAGCGCTCCCATGCCGCATAATATATTCGGTATCCACACGGCTACAATTGGCGCCAGCCATCCTCCTTCGGCCATATGCGTACAGATGCTGACGCCGAGATAATAAACGGTTATCAGCAAAACTGCCGCTCCTATGCCGGAGGCTTTTTTCGGAGATTTAAGTTTAATTCCCAGAAGAGCGCCCATGAGCGCGAGAAAAAGCGTTCCCCATGCTAAGGCATCCCGCATATAATATTCCATTTCCAGGTTATCCGCGCGGTGCCCGCTTTTTTTCATGTCATTTATTCTTTCGCGCAGTTGAAATGATTCAAGCTGAGAAATGTTTTTGCCGAGGTCGGCAAATTCAGGCGAATTAATAAAAAACGAATATTGATCAAAATCTATTGTTGTAAGAAGAGAAAGATCTTTGCTGTCTTTCAATATCATCCGTCCGCGTTCAAGCGTTAAACCGGCTGAGCCGTTATCCTTTGTTTGAAAAGTGCCGGACCTGGCTGTGACGGCAACTGACGGAAAATTTCCGTCTCTGCGGTATATTCTTATATCCTTCATTGTCTTTGATGAAATTTTTCCCGCATAGAAAATATAATCTCCGATTTTACTGAAAGCGCCTTCCTGAAAACGCAGTATATTTCGGGACAGTATTTCTCTGACGAGAACGGTCATTTCACGGCTACTTTTGGGCGACAGCGTAGAATTGGAATAAAGCATAAAAATAGAAAAGAAAACGCCTGATATAAAAACGGATTTGAGTATAATTCTCGGATTGACGCCTGATGACTGAAGTGCGAGTATTTCAGAATCGCCGGCGAGGCGGCTTATGGCGACAACCCATGAAAGAACAAAAGACACGGGTATAACGAATATGAAAGAAGACGGTATGCCAACCCAAAAAATTTTCGCTATATCTCCTGGCCCCGCGCCTTTTACAATCAGTGAGGCAATAAAGCCCATGGCTTCATTCACTATAAAAATGCCGATTAGTATAAAAAACGAAGTGACAAACACCGGTAAAAACTCCTTGAATATGTAGCGGGAAAAAATACGCATAGCGGGGTCAAAAACGCTCATATATTCGAGCATCCCATAATAAAATTCTGATAGTTTTAGTCATATCGTATGATGCAGATTAGCAAGTTTTGGAATATTTGCCAATAAATAAATTTCCAAATTGGAGCAGAAGCCTGTCTAATGTCAAGCAAAACGCTTGCAATTAATGAGACCTAACCTGGATTATTCACACTGTATGTCATTTCGAAGGAGTTTTTACGACTGAGAAATCTAAGATTCCTCACGGAGCCTGCATTGAACGAAGTGAATGTGTTCGGAATGACAGACTGTTGTTTTTGTCATCGGAGTATGAATAATGCCAGCTAAATGCATTGTCAAAACCTGACCCCATGCATTTATTGGTAAATTTTGTTAAAATGAAAAAGTTAATTGCAGGAGGTTTTTTATGATTTATATGCTGCCGGCTTTTTTGGCTGTTTTAATTCTGGTAAACTATATTTCGCTGAATCCGCTCATAGGCGTGTTTCTCGGGATTTTGTTCGCTTTCGGTGTGAATACGCGTTATCCTGCGCGTTCAAAAAAAATATTATGGCTATTCCATACCGTTTATGTAATTGTGTTTATCGCAATGATTCTGCTGCTCGCGGAATATGTATCCGGCGAAATAATTACTGTGTGTGCCCTCTGGGCTGTTTTCTCGTCGCTGTTTGGCTACCGGGAGACTCTTTTGATGAGCCGCTCGAGCTCTTCGGACGAAAAAAAATGAATTTTTATATAACCCTGATTTTTTCGGTTGGCCTTCACTTCAACTTTTGTCGCCAGCGCGCTCTCTAATTTTTCGGCTATCTCTTTAATTTCGGCAGACACCTGCCGCCGGCCAGTTGAGGTTTTTTTTCTCTCGGGAGCGAGCGACTCTATTTCACGGACAGAGAGATGCTCTTTAATTATGCGTTGTATAATGTGCTTTCTTTTCACGGTATCTTTTATCGTCGATAAAGCCCGTGCGTGGCCCTCGCTTATTCCTCCCGTGCTGAGCGCCCGTACTATGTCCTCCGGAAATTTCAGAAGCCTGAGTGTGTTGGCCACCGCGGAACGGCTTTTCCCCACTCTTACCGCCACCTCTTCCTGCGTCAGAGAAAATTTTTTCATTAAAACTTCTATTCCCCGCGCCTCGTCAAGAGGATTGAGGTCTTCTCTCTGAAGATTCTCCACCAGGGACATAAAGGCGGCGGAGGCTTCGTCAGTGTCTTTAATTATGACCGGCACTTTCTTAAACCCCGCCAGTTTGGCCGCCCGTAACCGTCTCTCGCCGGCGATAAGATTCCAGCCTGTTCCCGACGCTGCGGGCGAAACAAGCAGCGGCTGTATTATACCGTCGTTGGATATCGTTTCCGACAGAGATTTTATTTTTTCCTCGTTAAAACTTTTTCTGGCCTGGTGAACGCTCGGTTTTATTTCCGAAACGTCTATCATGTGTATACGGCCTTCTTCTTTTTCTGGTATAAGCGCTTTAAGGCCTCTTCCCAACACAGCTTTTTTCATCTTTTCATCCTCCGCGTTTATAGTTTTATTTTTACCGGACTGCAGTTAGCCGGCAGATAGTTGTTTATATATTTCAAAGGTTTTTTTCTGATAATGGCTGCCGCCATGGCAATGGCTCCTCTGTGGGAGACGACAACAATTTTCTCGCCGCCGTGAGCGCTTTTTATATACGATATGAAGGATTCCATGCGTTTTTTCAGTTCCTGCCATGATTCTGCCTTCGGCGGGAGGTGTTTCCATGGCGCTTTTTTCCATTGACTGTATTTTTCGGGGTATTTTTGACTCAGCCATGACTCTTTTTTGCCCGACCAGGAGCCGTGCGATATTTCAAGAAGCCGTTCGTCTTTTCTTACAGGAAGGCCGTGCTGTCCGGCAATTATCTGCGCCGTATCCAGCGCTCTTGACAAAGGAGAGCTGTACACCGCGCATATCTTTTCTTTTTTGAGCGCGGCGGCCGTGCGGAGGGCCTGCTTTTTCCCATTGGAATTGAGGGGCGTGTCATGCCTTGACTGAATGCGTTTTTCTCTGTTCCAGTCCGTTTCACCGTGTCTTAAAAAAATAATTTCCGTGGATTTAAAAAGATCCCGGACAGGCTCATGATATTTCTGCGATATTTTGTGAATGCTGTTTTCTTTCAGGTCATAATAATTTTCGGAAATGTCTTTTACATGCAGTTTACCCACTTTACGCGCATAATGCAGAAAGGAGTGAAGCACCTCAAAACTCATTTTTCCCAGGGCGTGAAGGCTCTGATTTCTGTGCCTTCTTTCCCCTATATCCGCCTGTGCGATGGCTTTTCTGCCGGCAAGATACAGTATTTCAATGAGAAAAGCTATCTCGACCCCGTAACCCGAGGGAATTGATATTTTTCTGAAAAGCTTTCGCCGTATGGCGTATTCCCCCGAAAGCGGCTGCCTGATATCAGCTAAGGCAGGGAAAAAAGTGTTTAGAACGGGCCTGGCGAGAATTTCGGTGACTCTGCCGCCCTCGCCCGCTTTGTATCTGCCGGACACCTTAAGAGGCCTCTTGTAGAAAGCTTTTACGAACGAAATATCATCGTTTACTAGGAGAGGCCCGACAATGCCCGTAATGAACCGCGGTGTAAAATTTTTTATGTCCCCATCTATAAAGGCGATTATGTCCCCTGTGCTGGCGAAATAGCTTTTGTAGAGAGCGTTCCCTTTTCCGCAAAAGTTTGAAAGCCAGGGAGCGACTTCAATGTCTCTGTAGACAGCGGCGCCTGCGCGGCGCGCTATTGTTCTTGTGCCGTCGGACGAACCGCCGTCCAAAACTATAATTTCATCAACAAGCGGATGCTCTTCCATAAGTTCGCGCCTAATCATTCTGATTATTTTCCCGACGGTTCCGGATTCGTTAAGCGTTGGAATAATCACGCTTATCCGGTGCGCTGATTTTTTTTTGGCAAGCGCCGCCGCGCTGAAATCGCGCCAGCTGTATATGTTATCCTTTTTGCTGTTCATTTTTCTTCTCGCGGGACAAAAATTCTCCGCTGAGCTTCATATAACTTTCCGCGCCAGCCGAATTCTTATCGTATTCAAAAATGTCTTTCCCGAAACTCGGGGCTTCGGCAAGCCTGACATTTCTCGGAATCACTGTACTGAAAAGGTTTTCGCCGAAAAATTTCTTTATTTCATCCGTAATCTGCGAGGTTAAGTTCAACCGGCTGTCATACATGGTCAGGATAACCCCCTTTATATGGAGGTGTTCGTTAAAAGCGTCTCTCACATATTTGAGTGTGCTAAGAAGCTTACCAAGGCCCTCAAGGGCGTAAAATTCGCACTGCAGCGGTATCAGTATGCTGTCCGCGGCGGAAAGGGCGTTAATGGTAAGTAGGCCGAGCGACGGAGGGCAGTCAATGAATATAAAATCATAATTGCCTCGAATGGCCCCGAGGGCTTTTTTGAGACGGTATTCCCTATTTTCCAGGCCGACCAACTCTATTTCGGCGCCGGTGAGATCTCTCGTTGAAGGAACGATGTCGGGGAAATGCTCCTTCGCAATTACGGCTCCATTCATGGAACCGCTGATAAGGACATCATAGATGCTGGTTTGAGTGTTTTCTATGCCCATCCCCGAACTGCAGTTGGCCTGCGGGTCTATGTCAATAAGAAGCACTTTTTTTCGCCGCAGAACAAGCGCCTTGGCGAGATTGACGGAAGTGGTGGTTTTCCCCACTCCCCCCTTTTGATTGGCTATGGCTATAATTTCACCCATTTTTCCATATAAGCACGGAAGCCCGCCCGTAATCCCTTACACAATCGGGTTCCCTCTCAAATTCTCCCTTTTTTATTTTTTTACTGTAATACAAAACATAACCTTCCGGCGAAACAAGACTGAACGCATATTTCATGAATTTTTTGCCAAAAGCTCTGCCCGTGGCTACATTGTATAATTTTTTGTCACGTAAGGCAAACTCCCGCGCGTCTTTATTCACTATTTCCAGGCCTTCCAACCCCAGCTTTTTTTTAATTTCACTAAGAAAAACCGCTTTTTTACCGGTCGCTTCAATAAGATCAACTTGTATGTCAGGCATAACTATTTTTATTATCATACCGGGTATGCCGGCTCCCGAACCTATATCGCATAGATTGAAAGAGCTGCGCACAGGCTGTAAATCCGCTATAGTATCGGCGAAAATAACGGAGCTTTCCACGACTTCTTCCCATAGCTGGTCATCATCAAACGACGTGAGATTAAAACGCCCGTTCCATTCTTTAAGCGTGTCTATATAAATCTTCAGCTTTTCCGACGCTTCCGGAGTAATAGGAAAATTATTCTTTAGGAAACTCAACATTTTTTGAAAACAACCTCCTCGGAAAACTATTGATTTTAGCCCACAGAATCGCTTTTTGCAATTCTTTCAGGCATTTCTTAGCCGCGTCACGGCCTTCTTCTATACAGTAGTCCATTTTTTTGAAATCAGCCCAGTGGATATTGCTCGTATCCGGCTTTATTATAAAATCCGCCTGTTCTATCTGCAAATCGGAAAGTTTGTAGGAAGAGATAGCATCAGCGCGGGAAAGAATCGCCAAGCCCCGCTCAAAGCTGGAAATCATTTTTCTGACAGGCCTCGCGTCACAGGCTATGACGAAATCGCAGCAGGGCTTAAGCGGTGAAACGGGAACGGAATTGACGGTGCCGCCGTCAAGATAATAAGAGCCGTCTATTTTAACAGGGGGGAAAATACCCGGAATTGATGAAGACGCGAGAACGGCCTCCTTGAGATTTCCACTGGAAAAAATTTTCTCATCGCCCTTTCCCATATCTGTCGCCACCGAGCAAAAAGATATTTTTAAATCATCAAATGTTCCCGGCAGATGAAGTTCGCTGAATATGGCTTCTATTTGTTCGGCGCTGATAATAGAGGGCCCTATCACCGCCCTGTTCATTATAAAGAACTGCTTCGCCGCGGACAGGATTTTGCCGAAAGGCATGGTCGAGGCTTTTTTTGAAAAGAAAGCGGCCGCTTCTCCGACAGCTTTGCTGCCTATAAATCCCGCGAGGTTTTTTTCAACCGCCCTTGCATCAGATGCGGCCGCATACAATGCGCCCACAACCGCGCCCATACTTGTACCCGCTATGGCGTCAATAGCCAGTCCGCTTTGACCGATGACTTCAAGTATACCTATATGAGCCAGTCCCCGCGCGCCGCCGCCGCCGAGAGCAATACCCACCTTAAATTTCTTCACAAGCGCTCCTTTACGCAAATACGTCGTATCTCCTGCAATTATTGATACCCGATGAATTGTTTCACATGAAACATTTTAATTGCCGTTCAGCTATATGTTAGAAAATTTTTGACTGGATGTGAAGACTTATGTTTGACGTATGCCCATGTTGTCAATCACGTTACTAAATATAATTCCAAAATTTCCAATTATTCCAATTAAATCGGGGATAGCATGATACTGGCTGAAGATCATTCACCCTGGACCGCGCGTTCCTGCCGTTGCCCGACGGCCGCCCGCTCACGCGCAAAAAAACAGGACAATCCTGTTTTTTACAGATTTTTAATAATCTTCCGACTCGTCGCTAGGCTCATCGCCGGACTCGTCGTCCGCGGCCTTAGACGGCGGCGCTTTTTTCCCGGGGCTTTTTTTGAGAGCTTTTGAATCTTTCTTTGAGCCGGAGCATACGAGTCTGCCGCTATTCAGCAGAATCTTAATATTTTTTTGCCATTCGCCTTTTGAGGTAGCGAAGCCATAGCCTGTTTTGCCGCTTTTGGTTTCATAAGAAATGTCTTTTAGGCCATCAAGCGATGAAAAAGGCCTGTTGTCAATTATTAACTGAGCTTTTTTCTTTGATACTCCGGGGAGTGATGACAAATCTTTGACGGACGCGGTGTTGATATCCGCGGGCGTAGGAAACATATGCTTATAAAGAGCTATTTCGTTAACCACGGCCGCTCCGTCCTTGACGGTAAAAATATCGGCATCTATAAGAAGTTGCGTGGATTTCGTCCATGCGCCTTTTGATGTGGCGAAATCATAGCTTGTCTTGCCGCTTTTGGTTTCATGAGTGATTTCCTTGAGATCTTCAATTGATTTGATTTTACCTTTCTCTTCACGGTAAGCTATAAGGGCTTTCGCTTTTGATGAAGAAATGCCGGGTATTTTCTTTAAATCATACTCGTTAACTTCATTCAAATTAATTTTTTCAAAGCCGGATTTGACAGCTGCCGGCTTAGTCTCTTTTTTTGTTTTTGCCGCGAGCTTCGACGGCAAAGTCAGAGCGAAAGCGCAAGCCAAAATCAAAATAATTTTTTTCATAAAATTTACCTCCTGCAAAATTCCCAAAAACTGTGAACTTACACTGATTTAACTTTAACACATAAATTTCGTTCCTGTCAAATTTCGGAGGCATTGCGAAAACTTGCCCCGCCTCGGTTAAATTTGTTAATATTCAGCCATTAAAGTTTAGCTGAAAGAGTTTGGAACGGGGCCGTCCCTTTTTTGGAGGTTTTGTGAGCGATAAAAAAATCTGTCTTTCTGAAAGTGAAATTCCCGATATAGAAGAAAACCGTTGACGGCGAATCATGAATTATTCCGAAATTTTCCGCAGGATACAATCGCAGGGCAGGGTTCTTGCTCTGATGAAAGATTCTCATATAAACGCTCTTCTTCAAAAAATTTCGCGAAATATTCTGGGTGCTGAAAAAAACATACTGGCGGCCAACCAAAAAGATATAAAAAGAGTTTCCTCGTCCGGAAAGACTGCCGCGTTTATAGACAGATTGACGCTGAATGAAAAAGGAATCCGCGAAATGGCTTCACAGGTTATCGCTGTATCAAAGCTTCATTCCCCTCTGGGAAAAGTGCTCTCGCGCAGAAAGAGGCCCAACGGCCTGGATATAAAAAAAATATCCGTGCCGATCGGCGCCCTTTTTATTATTTATGAATCGCGCCCCGATGTCACAAGCGACTGCGCGGCGCTCGGCCTCAAATCGGGAAACGCGGTAATTCTAAGAGGCGGCTCTGATGCCGCAAACACCAACGGAGCAATTTATGCCGCCATAAGGGCTTCTATGCCGGCGGAAATCAAAGATACTGTTTTTCTGATAAAAGACAGCTCCCGGGAAACTGTAAACGCTATTCTTAAAATGAATAATTTTATTGATGCCGTAATACCCCGCGGCGGGGAAAGTCTTATAAAAGCCGTCGTTGAAAATTCACGCATACCTGTCATATATCACGGAAAAGGCGTTTGCAATCTTTATGTCCACAAAGACGCCGATATGGCAATGGCGGTCAAAATAGCGCTGAACGCCAAAGTGCAGAGGCCGGGAGTATGCAACGCTATAGAAAATCTGATTGTTGATAAAGCCGCGGCGAAAAAATTTCTGCCCATGATTTATAAAGTCTATTCGCTCAATCAAGTAGAAATGAGGGGCTGCCCCGAAACAAAAAAAATACTGAAAAATATCCAATCGGCGGTCTCCGCCGATTGGGACACTGAATATCTGGAGAAAATTATATCCATAAAAACGGTGCGCGGGATAAACGAGGCCTGCGATTTTATAAACGCCCACGGCTCGCGGCATTCCGAGGCCATTGTTACCGGCAGTGAAAAAGCCGCGAAGATTTTTTTCGGAGCCGTTGACGCTTGCTGCCTCTATCATAATGCTTCCACCAGATTCACCGACGGCGGCCAATTCGGAATGGGCGCTGAAATAGGAATATCAAATCAAAAACTTCATCCCCGCGGCCCGGTGGGCCTTGAAGAACTGACATCCTACAAATACATAGTGTCGGGGTCGGGGCAAATCAGAAAATAAATGTTCCGGCGCAGAGCCCTGCACGCGGCTATTTCATTACGGTGAGCGGAACTGAATTATTCGCCGGCGGATTCAAACTATGACAGGTCTTTTCGGCGGGACTTTTAATCCTCCTCACATAGGCCATATGATTCTCGCCGAGTACAGCCTGCACGAGCTCTCTCTGGATAAAGTAATTTTTATTCCTTCGGGCATGCCTCCCCATAAAAGTCAAGGATCTAAGCCCCAGGATTTACCCGGATGTGAAACGCGTTATAAACTGACGGTGCTGGCAACATGCGGGAACTCCATGTTTGAGGTCAGCGATTACGAGACAAAAAAGAGCGGGTTATCTTACACCATAGACACGCTGAGACATTTTGATAAAATTCTCCGAGGGGAAATGATATTTCTCATGGGCATGGATTCGTTCAATGACCTGAAAAACTGGAAAGACAGCGAAGACATTATAAATAATTTTACACTGGGAATGTGGCGCAGGCCGGGCGGGGACATGTCAGGGAATGTTTCAGATTATCCCGAAATCCGCCGCATTAACGCGCCGGAAATACCGGTGTCGTCGTCTTTAATCCGAAAAAACATAAGAGAGGGAAAGCCCTACCGCTATCTTGTGCCTGAAAAGGTTTATGCTTATATAAACGCCATGGACCTTTATTTGTGAAAAGAATTTTTATAGTGCTTACTTTCGCCGCGGCAGGGGCGGCGGCAACGCTCTTTTTTCAAAGTTCGTTTTTTTCAAAATGCCAAAAAGGAGAAAGGATAAACATACTTCTTCTCGGCGCCGATCATGTCCGGGGCGGCTCTCATTCCGATGTTGTTCTATGGGTAAGCTACGAGCCGAAAACCCGTTTTGTCGATGTCGTTTCCGTGCCGCGCGATATGCTTATCCGCTGGGATAGATGGATACCGCGTAAGCTCAGTGAAATTCTTTATCTCAACACAAAAAAATACGGCATGGCAGAAGGCATTGTTTTATTTAAAACAGAGCTTGAAAATTTTCTGGGCGTAAAATTTGATTATTATATAACCGTCACATTTGACGCGTTCGCGCACGCAATAGACGCACTGGGGAAAATACCCGTGACCGTTGACATACCCATGCATTACGACGACAATTGGGGAAATCTTCATATACATTTTGAACCCGGAGATTATATGATGAGCGGCGACGATGCCCTGAAATATGTGCGCTTCAGGCATTCTTCTCTCGGCGATCTCGGCCGCATTCAGAGGCAACAGGAATTTGTGAGACAATTACTTACGCTATGTTTTGATTTTAGAATATTACCGGCGATGCCGGATTTTATAAAAATATATCGCGAAGATATTTTTACGAATTTTACAATGCCGGATATCATAGCTCTGGCAGATGGTTTCCGCACTTTCAAAGCGGCCAATCAGCGCTACCAGATACTTCCCGGAATGTCACAGCATATAGGAGCTAAAGATGTCTGGAAATTGGACGTCAAAGCTACCGAGGAAATAAAAGCGTCAATTTTTAATTCCGATAAAGAGCTTTGGCCGCGGTCAAAAATACGCCCTTTTATAATAACGCGCGGGCCGGACAGCCTTAACGGCATCCAGGCAGAAGTTTTTAACGCCACAGGAAAAAGCGGCATTGCTGAAGATCTTGCAGGGAAACTGCGCAGTTACGGATGTGACGTTGTGCTGTGGGGAAACTGGGGAAATTATAAAAAGTACACAGAAGTCATAGCCAGAACAGGGGTTCTTTCAAAAGCCGTTAGAACGGCGAAAATTCTAGGCTGCAGCCGCATACGCACGGATATTGATCCCGACCGTATGGTTGATGTATCTATCGTAGTGGGAACTGATTTCCCAAAGGAGTTTTTGAATGATAAAAAATAAGAAAATTAAGGCCGTAATTGAAATCGCGGAAAACATGAAAGCGGAAGACATCAAAATTCTGGATCTCTCAAAGTTCGACACTTGCGGAAGATTCCATATTATTATGACGGCGTCTTCCGATCCGCATCTTTCGGCTCTCGGGCGGGAAATAGGCAAAGCGATAAAGGCTTTTAGCGGCTCTCATCATATCGAGGGGATGAAAGCAAAGCAGTGGCTTCTCATAGATTGCGAAGATATCGTGATTCACGTGTTCAGCAGGGAATCACGCAATTTTTACAGCATAGAGAAGCTTTGGGAAACTCCGGGGGAAGAATTGACTCCGGATGTATGCTGAAAGAAGCTTCTTTTTATTCGGTTTTCAACTCCGGGAAAAATATCCTGAGCTGCGAACTTTGTCCGCGAGCGTGCAAAATTCCGCCCGGCGAAAAAGGGTTCTGCGGCGTCAGAAAAAATAGCGGCGGAAAACTTTATGCTTTGACTTATGGAAAATTTTCTTCCATAAATTTGGATCCGCTTGAAAAAAAGCCGCTGTATAATTTTTTCCCCGGAAAAGAAGTACTTTCTGTCGGAAGCGCGGGCTGCAATTTTACATGTCCGTGGTGCCAGAATTCAGGCATATCTCAAGCGCCCGCGGATAACATCCAACTACGGGAGGCGGATATCGGCGAACTTCTTGCGCTGGCCCGGACATACAATTCCGTCGGAATCGCATACACATACAATGAACCGCTTATTAATTTTGAATTTGTCAGAGACTGCGCTGAGGAGTTTCACAAAAACTCGCTGAAAAACGTACTTGTCACCAACGGCTTCATAAACGAAAAAGCCCTTGCTTCGCTTCTTCCATTTATAGACGCGGCGAATATTGATATAAAATTTTTCCGTCAGGACTTTTACAAAAAATACTGCGGCGGGAATCTCGGGGATGTTATGCGCAGTGTTGAGATGTTCGTGAAAGCGGGCAAACACATTGAGCTGACTCTTTGCGTGATACCTGGTTTAAACGATAATGAAAACGATTTCAGGGAAATGGTGAATTGGATATGGGCGCTTGCTCCATCTATACCTCTTCATATTTCAAGATATTTTCCCGCCTATAAATACAGCGCTCAGCCGACCTCTTTGAAAACTCTTAACAGATTAAGAGACATAGCCGTTCAAAAACTTGATTTTGTTTATCAGGGAAATGTGAGCGGCCAAACGGGAACATACTGCCCGTCCTGCAAAACGCTTCTAATCAGCCGCGAGGGTTACCGCACCGAAATAAAAGCTCTTAACGGAAATTCCTGCGCCAATTGCGGCGCCGCGCTCCCGATAGTATTGTGAGGAAAATGTGGACAGCCTTAAGATTATGAGAGTGTGTAGAAAAAATACCGGACGTCTCCGTTTTCTTCTCTTAGCGGCGATTGTTTTATTCTCTGGTTGTTCGCGGGGGCTCAAAACCAGGCGCTTTCTTTATTTCGGCACTTTTATAGATATAAGTCTGCCCGTACGGGCCGATGAAAAAATTTTCGGACTTCTGGAAGATGAAATAAAGCGCTGCGATAATCTTCTCAATGTTAAAAATGGCGTTACGGCGGAACTGAACAAAAAATCTTTTATAAAAAACGCGGAGCTTGCCGCTTTAATAAAACGCGTAAAATACGCGCACAGTGAAACCGGCGGCCTTTTTGATCCCACAGTGGAACCGGTTTTGAAAGTAACCGGTTTTTCGCCCGTCTCAGAAAAGTTCGGCAGGGCCGCGCCGCCGGAAATTATGAAAAAAGCTCTTTCTGAAGTGGGTTTTGATAAAATAAAAACAAAAAATGATATTATCACGCTCAACGGCGCACTGCTTAATTTCGGAGGCTGCGGAAAAGGTTATCTTTTGGAAAAACTGGCGAAGACGCTTTTGGACAACGGTATAAACAATGCTCTCATAAACGCCGGCGGCGATATACTGGCTATAGGTAAACACCTAAAAAAGCCATGGCGTATAGGCGTGCGCAGTCCCGGTAAAAAAAGTTTCACGTATATCATCGCCGTAACGGATGAGGCTGTTGCCACAAGCGGTGATTATGAAAATTTCTTCATCGACAGCGGTAAAAAATACAGTCATATAGTGAATCCTTCAACGGGGCAATCCTCAGAAAAAAGGCAGGTCACGGTTATCTGCAAAGAGCCGTTAGTGGCGGACATATACGCTACGGTCTTTATGCTGATGGCCACAGACAAAGCTCTCCATAAGGCCGATGCTCTCGGCATGGGGGTTATGATTTACGCTCCGGGCGAAGAAATCGCTTCAAACAAAATATTTCGCGATTATCTTATCCGCTGAGGCAATTTGCGAGTTAGTCAATACGATTCGCCGTAACGGTCAAGCTATTTTACGGAAGAGGCGTATTTGTTCACAAGTCCGGCCACGCCGCTTCTGATGTCGTCGGAATTATCCACAGATATGTTATCCGAATAAACAATCTTGGAAGTTTCCACCTCCACCGCGTTCAATGTGACAATGTATTTATTTAGAAGCTTGCCGCAGGAGCCGACAATAATGGTTTTAACATTCAGAATTTTTCCCATAGCCACCGCGCAGTCCGCCGATGAACAGCCGGAATTCTGAAAACCCTGCTCGGTGAGAATTTTGTCCATGTTGTTTTTTTCAACAACATTGAATTTTCCGGCATTCACGAGGTCGCCACGGACAAAATCGGATATAAACGCGGTTTCCGACTGAGAAAGAGGCGCCCGCGCCTCAAAATCCGTCACCGCGATATTTATTCTTTCGCTTGCGGGAATTTCCGCTTTCGCTTCTTCCATCGGTTTTTCTTCTTTTACAGGCTCCGGCTTCTTTCCACCCCATGAGTAACGCATCGTCAGAGCGATCTTGTGCTGCCATTCAGCAAGGTCCCCCGCATAAAGGCCGCGCTCATCCGCCCAGCGGGCATATTCTATGTGAAACAGCCAGAGATTAATGTCAAAACCGAAAGTCGGATAGCCCTGATTGATGCCGAATCTGCCACGGAGAAAATTAAAGAGATTCACTTCACATCCGGCGTGTATCTTGGGCCATAAAGTTGTGCCCCACACAACTTTGTTTTTGCTGTGCCATATATCATTGACATCAACCGAGAAAAGCAGAAGCTTGTTCATTCTATAGCTTATACCCACATTCAACTCTGAAGGAATTCTGGCTGTATAACCCGGAAGCAGCGTCGGTAAAGTTGAAGTCGATTTCGCGTCTTCCCATTCGTCGCCGTATTTTATTTTTGTTCCGCCGAAACCGCCGAAATCCTTTACCACCGCGCCGACATTTATTTTATTCGTAAGTTTATAAATCGCGCCCATATCCACGCCGAAACCGCTTCCCATCTGAGTCGTAATATCAAAATCCTCCATCTCAAGAAAAGTCAGGCGCGTTTTATCAGCCCTGATACGCTTTAAAAGTTTAGGCGCCACGCCCAGCGCCAGCCGGTCGTTCTTAAACTTCATGCCGAAAGCGACAGGCGCTACGACATCCGCGCGGGCGTGAATGTCAATTGTGGGAACTATTATACTGACGGGATTGACTTTCAGCAGAAGGTTGCCCTGAGCGAAAAACCCCATTCCATAAGCTAACTTATGGTTGGGCGAGATCATTGAAAACTGTGGGAAATCAACGGCGGCGCTTATACGCAGCTTGCTCATTGTGTCTGCCGCATCTCGTACAAGCTTCTCGTATTTATCCGGATCTTCGTCCTTAAGTTTA
>VMTI01000067.1 GCA_013791675.1 bacterium
AGCAGCGGTATTATTTTCGGGCGGCGCCGACAGCATGGCAGCCGCAGTTTATTATTTATCGGAGGGGTACGCTGTTCGGCTTTTGACTTATGACAACGGAGCGGAGAGAAATTTTGAAAATTCGCGTAAGTCAGCCGGCGTGATAAAAAAACGTTTTCCGGGGAAAGCGTCGTGGGCGCTTGGGGAATCCGGCGCTTTATTTAAAAAAACGGGAATTGTTAATATAGCCGGCGACATAAAAGAATACGGCGACAGTCTCATCTGCTGCAGCTGTAAGCTGGCAATGCTTGCGGAAGCGGTGATTTACTGCGTGAAGAATAATATAAAGATTATCGCCGACGGATTTAACAAAAATCAGCTTTATTATCCGGAGCAGTTGCCGGAATATATTGATATAACGGGCATCCTCGCCGCAAGATACGGCGTGAAATATGAACATCCTATTTACGGGCTTTCCAGGGCGAAAAGAGACGCGCTGCTTCGCTCGGCGGAAATAAGAACGGCGCCATCGCAGGCGTCATGCCTTTTCGCGTTTAACAGGGTGAGGAACGAAAGAGTGGGAGAATACACTTTATCGAAAATGCCGATGGCGGTGCGATATATAAATAAAAAATTAGCGGAAGGAAAGTCAGTTATTAAGACGCGGGTAAGGAAAAAGGCGAAGCGGAGATTGGGGGTATAAAATGGAAAAAATTTTTAACAATGTTTTGGATTTGGTAGGAGGCACGCCTCTTGTGAAATTGTCGGCGATAGCGGGGAATCTTGAAGCGGAAGTTGTGGGGAAACTTGAATTTTTTAATCCCTGCGGAAGCGTTAAGGACCGTATAGGCCGGAGCATGATAGAAGATGCCGAAACAAAAGGCCTGCTTAAAAAAGGTTCTGTGATTGTTGAGCCCACCAGCGGCAATACGGGAATAGCGCTGGCTTTTGTCTCGGCGGTCAAAGGATATAAGCTGATTCTCACAATGCCGGATACAATGAGTGTAGAGAGGAGAAATCTGCTTAAAGCTTTTGGCGCCGAAGTTGTGCTGACGCCGGGCGCGAAAGGCATGAAGGGGGCTATTGAAAAAGCTGAAAGCATAGTCAAAAATACAGAACACGCCGTGCTTCTCCAGCAGTTCACAAATCCCGCGAACCCTGAAGCTCACCGTAAAACAACCGCTGTTGAAATATGGAATGATACGGGCGGTAAGGTTGACATACTTGTGGCGGGCGTGGGAACGGGAGGAACGATTACAGGAATAGCGGAGTTTATAAAAAAGAAAAACCCCGAATTTAAAGTGATAGCAGTTGAGCCGGATGATTCCGCGGTGCTTTCAGGCGGAGCCGCCGGGCCGCATAAGATACAGGGCATAGGAGCGGGTTTTGTTCCGGACGTGCTCAATAGAAAAATAATTGATGAAGTAATCAGAGTGTCGGTGGAAGATGCCTTTAAAACTACCAGGGCACTTGCGCGGCAGGAAGGAATATTTGCGGGCATTTCGTCGGGCGCTGCGGTCTTTGCCGCGATACAGGTCGCGAAGCGGAAGGAAAATGCCGGAGCGAGGATTGTTGTCATTCTTCCTGATTTGGGAGACCGTTATCTGTCAACAGAGGTTTTCGGTAAAAATGACTGAGAAATTATATTTTCAGGGAAAGCGTTTATGGCTGATGCAAAGCCCCGTAAGGGGGCATAACGCGATAAAAGCAGTGGAAGTCGAGCGTGGCCGGGATTACCGGCCCATAAAAAAGGGGGGCTAAAATGCCTAAAACGATTCAGGAGATTAATGAAAAGATAAAAAAGAAAAGCGCAGTTGTGCTGACCGCCGAGGAGATGACGGTTCTGGTGAGGAAAGAAGGTAAAAAATCCGCGGCGGATAAAGTGGATGTGGTGACGACCGGCACTTTCGGGCCGATGTGCTCCAGCGGCATGTACATCAATATAGGGCATTCAAAACCGAAGATAAAAATCGGCGGCGGTACATGCACGCTTAATGATGTGCCCGCGTACGCTGGCTGGGCGGCGGTTGATGTATATCTCGGCTGCACGCAGGTGCCGGAATCGGATCCGCTTAACAAAGTTTACCCCGGCGCGTTTAAGTACGGCGGCGGCCATGTTATAGAGGATTTTGTCGGCGGAAAAGATATAAGACTGAAGGCGTCCGCTTACGGGACTGATTGTTATCCGAGGAAAAAACTGGAAACGCTCATTAACATCAGGGACGTGAACGAGGCTGTTCTTTTTAATCCCAGAAACGTTTACCAAAACTACAATGTGGCGGTGAATCTGTCGGATAAAGTTATTTACACTTATATGGGAATACTTAAACCCGGCGTAGGCAACGCGAATTACTGCAGCGCCGCCGGTTTGTCTCCTCTTCTGAATGATCCTCTTTATAAGACGATAGGAATTGGAACAAGAATTTTTCTAGGCGGTGGAACGGGATATGTCAGCTGGCAGGGGACACAGCATAATCCGTCGGTAAAAAGAAAGGAAAACGGCGTGCCCCAGGCTCCCGCCGGAACTCTTGCGTTAACGGGAGATCTCAAACAGATGAAGCCCGAATGGCTTCGGGGAACGAGCATGATAGGTTACGGCACGACTCTTACCGTCGGGGTGGGGATTCCTATTCCTATTCTGAATGAAGAGATAGCCGGTTTTACCGCGATAGCTGATGAGGATATTTATGCTCAGATAGTTGATTACAGCGAGGCTTATCCGCAGGCAAAGCCCGGGCCGGCACTTGGCGAAGTGAACTATGCGCAGCTTAGAAGCGGCCAAATCACGGTTCAGGGGCGGGAAGTGCCGACCGCGTCACTTTCCAGTTATTCAAAGGCGCAGGAAATAGCGGAAATTCTCAAAGAATGGATTAGCAAAGGAGAATTTCTTCTGACGGATTTCGTCGCGCCGCTTCCCGGGCCTGACGACGGAGTCGTCTTCAAGCCTGTGAATGAAAGGCCGATTGATTAGATGCGTAAAATCAGAGGGAGGGTGCCCTTTAAGGCACCCTCCCCGGACTAAGAGAGAAGTGCAAGTTTAGAGGTAAAGATGAAAACTTCAAAAAAGATAGTGCTTAAATTGCCGCATGGATTAGTGAATCAACCGGTGGTGTATAAACTCGCGAAAGATTATAGGCTGGAGTTTAATATTCTTAAAGCGTATATCACGCCGAAAGAAGAGGGTTTGCTGATATTGGAAATCACAGGGAATAAGGATGACTGCGATAAAGGGATAGAATATTTAATAACCTGCGGCGTTGATGTTCAGCTGGTCAGTCACGAGATAAAACGCATTGAGGAAAAATGTACGCACTGCGGTTTGTGCGTTGGGCTTTGCCCAACAGGCGCTCTTTATGTTAACATAAAATCCAGGAAAGTGGATTTTATAGGAGAGAAGTGCACGGCCTGCGGGATGTGCGTTAAGGCTTGTCCCGTTCAAGCTATGGAGGGGAATTTCTGATGTTTAAAACAATAAGAGAAGACATAAGCACGGTTTTTGAAAAAGATCCTGCGGCGAAAAGTTTTTTTGAAGTCCTGACATGCTATCCCGGGCTTCACGCAGTGTGGTTTCACAGGATTGCGCATTGGTTTTATAAGCGGCATGATGTTGTAATGGCCAGGCTGATTTCCCACGTCGGAAGATTTTTAACAGGCATTGAAATACATCCGGGCGCGACGATAGGAAAAAGATTTTTCATTGACCACGGGATGGGCGTGGTGATCGGCGAGACAACTGAAATAGGAGACGATGTGCTTCTTTATCAGGGCGTCGTTTTAGGGGGCACAAGCCATGAAAAGAAAAAGAGGCATCCTACTTTGGGAAATAATGTTGTTGTCGGAACGGGCGCTGCTATTTTAGGGGCTTTAAATATCGGTTCCGGCGCCCGCATCGGCGCCGGCTCTGTTGTTATATCGGATATTCCCCCCGATGCCACGGCTGTCGGGGTGCCGGCAAGAGTGGGTGTCGGTTTTACGGAGGAGCATTTGAAAGATCTTGAGCACGGCAAACTTCCCGACCCTGTGGCAGATGCAATCAAACTTGTGCTCAGAGAACATGATAAAATAGAGGAAAGGGTAATGAAACTGGAGAAAATGGAAGGGGTAATAAGCAAAATAGATGAGCGGCTTGAAGCTCAAAAGAAAACAATAGAAAAGGTTTTCGCGACGCCGCAGGCGGCGGAATTCAGCGAGGGCGGAGGGATATAGGATTCAAAAATGAAAAAAATATATCTGGATCATAACGCCACAACTCCGGTGCATCCGGAGGTGCTGGACGCGATGATGCCCTTTTATAAAGATATTTTCGGCAACGCGTCCAGTATACACGGCTTCGGCCGCGAGGCGCGCCGGGCGGTGGAGGGAGCAAGAGAAACAGTTGCCGCTTTTATCGGGTCCGACCCTGATGAAATTATTTTTACATCCGGCGGCACCGAATCCGATAACACGGCAATCAGGGGCGTAATGGAATCCGCGCCCCGCGGGAATCACATTATAACTTCCGTTATTGAGCATCACGCTGTTTTAAAAACATGCGGGTATCTTGAAAAGAAAGGTTGCAAAGTGACATATCTGCCGGTAGATGAATTCGGAATAATCAGTGTTGATGAACTTAAGAAAGCGATAACGGATGAGACAGTTCTTATAACGATTATGCATGCCAATAACGAGACCGGGGCTGTGCAGCCCGTAGAAGACATTGGAAATGTTGCCCGGGAACACGGGATTTTATTTCACAGCGATGCCGTTCAATCTTTTACAAAACTGCCCGTTAATGTTGATAAGATGAACGCCGATATGTTGTCTTTTTCGGGCCATAAAATTTACGCCCCCAAGGGAGCGGGCGCACTGTATATAAGAAAGGGAACGAAAATGTCGCCTCTTCTCATCGGCGGCCATCACGAAAAGAATAGACGCGCCGGCACGGAAAATGTCGCTGGGATTGCGGGATTTGCCAAAGCCGTTGAAATAGCCCGCCGCGACGGAGTGGAGACCAATAAAAGAATTGCGGAATTGCGAGACAGATTATGGACGGGGCTGAAAGATAAAATAAAAGATATTAAATTGAACGGGCATCCCGAAAAGAGAACTCCGAACACGCTGAATGTGTCGTTTAAATTTGTGGAGGGGGAATCAATTATTCTTAATCTGGATATGGAGGGTGTGGCTGTTTCGTCAGGCTCCGCCTGCACGTCGGGTTCTCTTTCGGCCTCTCACGTTTTGCTGGCTATGGGGTTGGACCACGCGACGGCTCAGGGTTCCATAAGATTCAGCCTGGGGAAGGACAACACCGCGGGGGATATTGATTTTGTTATAGGGATATTTCCCGGAATCATAAACAAATTGAGGGCTATGTCTCCGCTGTATGTGCAACATAATGGGGACGATGATGAAAATTGAAGTTGAACTTTTTGGATCGCTTAACAGTCCGCACGGGAAAAAATTTGTTAAAGAAACCGCGGGCAATATCAGTATTGAGGAATTTATGACAAAGGAACTTAAATATCAAAAGAAAGTTGTCGGAGTTTTTGTTTATAGCGTTAACGGTAAGAGCGCGGATAAGTACACAATTCTCAGGAATGGGAACAAATTGGTGGTATTACATCCTGTCGGCGGAGGATGAAATACGATGGACGAGAGACAAACGCCGCCATTCGGTCATTTAGACGATTAAGGAAGAAAGGGTTATAAAATATGAAAAATATCCTTGTAAAAATAAAAGAATTAAAGAAAAAACGAAACGCCGTGATACTGGTGCATAATTATCAGTCTCCCGAAGTGCAGGACATAGCCGATTACAGGGGCGATTCGCTTGGCTTGAGCAGAGAGGCGGCGAAAACGGAAGCGGATGTAATTGTTTTTTGCGGCGTGCATTTTATGGCCGAGACCGCGGCGATACTTTCGCCGGATAAAAAGGTTTTGCTGCCGGATAAAGACGCGGGTTGTCCGATGGCCGATATGATTGACGCCGAAAAACTCGGGGAATTAAAAAAGAAGCATCCGGAAGCCGCGGTTGTGTGTTATGTCAATTCAACTGCGGAAGTGAAGGCCGAATCAGATTACTGCTGCACTTCAGCTAACGCTGTTGAGATTTTAAGCAGGATTGAAAATAATGAAATTATTTTTGTGCCGGATAAATACCTGGGAAGTTTCGCGGCAAAGAAAGCCGGTAAGAAAGTGATACTTTGCGACGGTTACTGCCCCGTGCATATGAAGATTCTTTCGGAGCACATAGCGGAAGCGAAAAAAGAGCATCCGCTCGCGAAAGTTCTTGTTCATCCGGAGTGCCGAACTGAAATTTGTAATATGGCGGATGAGGTGCTTTCCACCTCGGGTATGGAAAAATACGCGCGTGAAAATTCCTGCGGTGAGATGATTATAGGGACGGAGACGGGCCTGATTTACAGGCTGCAGAAAGACAATCCGCTCAAGAAATTTTATCCGGCAAGCGATGGCGCGGTCTGCCCGAATATGAAAAAAACAAGTTTGGAAAAAGTGCTTTGGGCGCTTGAAGAAATGAAATACGAGATAAAAGTCAAAGAGTCCACGGCGGAGGCCGCCCGTAAGGCCATAGACAGAATGATTGCCTGCGGATAGGAGAGAATATGGAATACAGCGATAAGGTGATGGAACATTTCAGAAATCCCCGTAACGTGGGAGAAATAAAGGACGCCGACGGAATAGGAAAGGTGGGCAACCCTGTGTGCGGAGACATAATGAATCTGTACATAAAAGTTAAAGACGGGGTGATAATTGACGCTAAATTCAAGACATTCGGATGCGGAGCGGCTATTGCCACCTCTTCCATAACAACGGAACTTGTTAAGGGCAAAACAATAGAGGAGGCGCTTAAGTTATCTAATCAGGCGGTAACGGAAGCCCTCGGCGGCCTGCCTGCTGTAAAAAGACATTGCTCTGTTCTTGCCGAAGAAGCGCTGAAATCAGCCATAGACGATTATAAGAGCAGAAAAAAGAAATCGTGACAGAATTTTTATTCAAGCTGCAGCATTATATTATTGAAGTTTTTCCCTCTCTCGCGGCGGGTTTTTTCATAAGCGGAATTATAAACGAGTTTGTCCCGGCGTCAATCATAAACCGTTACCTTGGCAAGAAGGGCATTATGCCGATTATATACACAACTGTCGCGGGGATAATACTTCCTATCTGCTGTATAGGTTCTTTGCCCGTCGCCGTGGGGCTTAGAAAAAAAGGCGTCGCGCTGGGGCCGGTGCTGGCTTTTCTTGTGGCAACGCCCGCCACCTCAGTTTCGGCAGTTCTTGTGACGTGGAAACTTATGGGGGTAGGACTTACGCTTTATTTGTGCGCCGTGGTTATTATAATGGGACTTGTTCTGGGTTTGATAGGGAATAAATTAAAAGTGACAGGCGGAAAGATTGAGTCTGAAACCTGCCCGCACTGCTTGACAGGTGCCGGAGAGCACAATCATCATGTAAATTCGGCGGGACAGAGAATCCGCTCTATATTGACATATTCTTTTATAGACCAGCCCCGCGAAATGGGGCTTGAGATAATGATCGGCCTTTTTCTTGCCGCCGCCGTAGCGTCTATAACGCCTGTGTCGCTTCTGGTAAAGCATTATCTTTACGGGGGTTTAGGATATCTTTTTTCTCTTCTGTTCGGGATGTTAATGTATATATGTTCCACAGCCAGCGTTCCGATGGCGGACGCGTTTGTCAAAAGTGGTATGAATATAGGCGCGGGCATGGTTCTTCTTCTGGTGGGGCCGATAACAAGTTATGGCACGATTCTGGTCATTAAAAAAGAATTCGGCGCGCGGGTTCTTGCCGTGTATTTGGCGGTAATCGCGTCGGTTTCGTTAGTCGCGGGCTATTTATACAGCATATTGCTTTGATGCCCAATAAAAAGATTGCCGTTGCCATGAGCGGAGGAGTTGATTCATCCGTCGCCGCCGCTCTGCTTATAGAACAGGAATTTGAAATCATAGGCCTCACCATGAAAATTCCCGGCGCTGAAACTGCCGACGACGGAAGATGCTGCGGAAGCAAGGCGATAGACGACGCCAGGTCGGTGGCCGCGAAACTGGATATCCCTTTTTATGTTATAAATTGCGAAAAGCAGTTTGACAGCAGGGTTATAGATTATTTCTGTGACGAATATTCCCGGGGTAAAACTCCTAATCCCTGCGTTGTGTGCAACAAAGAATTAAAGTTCGGAAAACTCCTTGATAAGGCGAAAGCCCTGGGCGCTGATTTTTTAGCTACCGGCCATTACGCGCGCGTAGATTACGATGATAAAAAGAGCAGATACATTCTGAAAAAAGCGAAAGACGTATCCAAAGACCAGTCGTATTTTCTTTTTGCTCTCACACAGGAGCAATTGAAAAGCGCGGTTTTTCCGCTTACGGGAATCACAAAAGCTGAAGTGCGGCGCCTCGCGAAAAAGCTGGGTTTGAAAGTCCATGACAAGAAGGAAAGTCAGGAAATATGTTTTGTCGACGGCAAATATCAGGATTTTATGAAAAAACGCGGCAGCGTATCAGGATTCTGCCCGGGAAATATAATTGATAGCGAGGGCAATATTGTCGGGGAGCATAAAGGGCTTGTTTATTACACCATAGGACAGAGAAAGGGCATAGGCGCACACGGGGCGCTGCGTTATGTCGTTTCCATAGACGCAGGGGAAAACGCCGTTGTTATCGGTTCGGACAGCGAGCTTATGCATAGAGTTATTACTGTCGGCAATCTCAACTGGATAGACAGGGAAAAATTAATGGAGCCGCTCCGCGCGCAAGTGCGCATCAGATATAAGCATACGGAACAGCCGGCTTTGATTGAGACATCCTGCGACGGAAAAGTGACTGTCATTTTTGACCTTCCCCAGAGAGCGCCCGCGCCCGGACAGGCCGCGGTTTTCTATGACGGTGACGCTGTTCTCGGTGGCGGCAGAATAGAGAAATTTAAAAGTTCGGAATAAAGTTCGGTGTAAAAGAAAGAGGCAAATCTGTATTTCTTTAAGAGTCCGAAATTTGGTAGAATGACAAATGAAGAATAGCCCCGAATTTACAAATGCGAAATATTCCGCCTCGGCGGTCGGGCCGACGGCGCTTATGGGCGCTTATTACGTGAAATCAAGGAGGCGACAGGATGGCACTTGAACTAAGTAGTTTACAGAAAGCAGTTAAAGCGCTGGATAATGCGCTTAATTCATATCTTAACAATGAAGCCAATGAATCACTTAGCAAAAATGATAAGGATACCTTGAAATCCGGCGTTATACAAAGTTTTGAGGTAGCTTATGAACTTTGCTGGAAATTTATGAAAAGATGGCTTGATGAAAATGCCCCTGGACAGGTTGCGGATGGAGCGACAACAAAGGAGTTGTTTAGAATGGCCGCCGAGAGACAATTGATTAAAGATGTTCCTGCGTGGTTTGACTATCATAAAGCAAGAAATCTAACCTCTCACACTTATGATGCGCATAATGCCGATCGGGCATTTGAAGCTGCTAAAAAGTTTATTTTTGAAGCCAAAGCATTTCTCAAAGTTTTAGAAGCCAAAAATGATTGATGTCGCGCCGCAATATTTAGAAATTATCCTAAAAATACTCCGGAAAAACATTCCTGACCTGGAAGTGCGCGCTTTCGGCTCCAGGGTAACCGGAACGGCTAAAGATTATTCGGATTTTGATCTGGCTATTGTCGGTAAAGAAAAACTTTTCGACAAAACATTCTATGCTTTGAAAGAAAATTTTGAAGAATCAGATTTACCCTTTCGGGTTGATGTTCTTGACTGGAGCAGAATATCAAAAGAATTCAAAAAAGTAATAGAAAAACAATATGAAATAATCCAGAATGCAAAAGCATAAAAAATGAGTTCCGATTTAACATTTATAACAAATGAGAAAGGACGAAATCTTTTAGACAGGTTCAAGGTTCTGATAAAAGACACAAAATATTTTGATGTTCTTGTCGGTTATTTTTTCACAAGTGGATTTTATAAACTTTACAAATCTTTTGAGAAAACAGAAAAGATAAGAATTCTTATAGGGATAGGCACTAATGCTGAAACCGTGAGACTTGTAGAAACTCAGAAGCAACAGTCTCTTCAATTTTCACATGCTGAAGTTAAGGAAAAGTTTTCAAGCAGCGTGGAATCTGAAATGGATAATTCCGAGGATAATCACTCTACGGAGGACGGCGTTCGTAAATTTCTTGAATGGCTTCAATCTGGAAAACTTGAAATAAAAGCGTATCCGTCGCAAGATATTCACGCTAAAGTTTACATAATGTCTTTCAGGGAAGACGACAGAGATAAAGGCAGAGTTATAACAGGTTCCAGTAATTTCAGCCGTGCCGGCCTCGTAGATAATCTTGAATTTAATGTGGAATTAAAAAATAGAGCGGATTACGATTACGCAAAAGCAAAGTTTGAAGAATTGTGGACGAACGCTGTTGATGTGAGCGATAAATACAGGGAGACGATTCAGACGAGAACGTGGCTCAATGATGAAATAAACCCGTATGAGCTTTATCTGAAATTTTTGTACGAATATTTTAAGGATGATTTAAACAGACAGGAAGATTTGTTTTATCAATACCTGCCTTCGGATTTCAAAAAATTTGAATATCAGGAACAGGCCGTACTGAACGCCAAGCGTATTCTTGAGGAATACGGCGGTGTTTTTATATCCGATGTCGTCGGTTTAGGGAAAACTTATGTCTCAGCTATGCTGGCCTCCCAGCTCGACGGCAGAAACCTTGTGATAGCGCCGCCGGTTTTGCTTGATGAAAATAATCCCGGCTCATGGAAGAATGTTTTTTCGGATTTTAGGGTGCATGCGGATTATGAATCACTGGGCAAATTAGACGCTTTAATAAAAAGGGGCGTTGAGAAATATAAGAATATTTTTATTGACGAAGCGCACCGTTTCAGGTCCGAAAATAACGTGACATACGAAAAACTCGCTCAAATCTGCCGGGGGCATCGGATAATTCTAGTCACTGCCACGCCGTATAATAACACGCCCAAAGACATTTTAAGCCAGATAAAATTATTTCAGAATTCGCGGAAAAGCACTATTCCCAATCTGCCGGATTTAGAAAGTTTTTTTTCTAAGATGACCAAAAAATTAGGCTCTTCACCAGAATCTGTGGGTAACCTGAGGCTCCGGAAGAGCGCCTAATGTGTGATAGAGAGCTAATTCAATAATATGAAAACTTCTGAAACCACACGATTTCCTGATACTCAATTTAATTCGAGTATTGAACCCTTC
>VMTI01000157.1 GCA_013791675.1 bacterium
GCCTTTGAGGGCCTGAAAACAAAAAACGAATACGCCGCTCAATTTCTCAGGATAATGTTTTCTGAATTCGGTTTTTCGCCGGAGCCGGGTGGTAAGACAGTTTTTTCACCTGAGGGATCAATCAAATTTCCTTTTGGAAGAGTGTTTGGAAAAGCTCTCCGGTTCAGCGATCCTGCGGCGGCGGAAAAAGATATATCCGCGCAGAAAAAAAAGCTCGCGGAAGTGATGCAACGTTCCGATGCGTGCATCGGGAATATAAAAAGATTGGAAAATGAGGAAACAGGATTAGCCTCTACGGGAGCTTCTCTGAGAGAAAAAATTATAGAAACATCCTCACTCGTGAAGATGCTTGAAAACCGTATCGCCGACAGAGAAGAAACTCTGGAGGAAAAAAGAACCGAAAAAAAACATCTGGAAGATACGGTAAAAACCACTCGTGACGGGATTGCCGGGAAAAAGAAAAACCTTGAAGCATTAACCGCCAAACATCATCTTCAGCAGGAGAATCTCATCTCTATTGAAAGAACCGTGGCCTCGGCGGAAGAGACCAGAAAACACATAAGCCAGGCTGAATACGAGGCTAAAAAACAGCAGTACGAAAAATTCGCGGTGGAATACGAAGCCGCGGAAGAAACAGTTCAGCGGCTTTCCGGGGAAAAGAAATCTTTAGAAAAGAATATAGAAAGGATGGTTAACGAGCAGAAATACCTCGACGGGAGAAGCGTTCAGATGAAGGAAGAGCTTGAAAATCTGAAAAAACAGAACGCCGCCGCCGTCTTAATTATGAAGGAGTTGGAAGCGAAGCAGAAAGAAGACAGAAAAGAACTGGATGACCTGCGAAAAAAAGTGTCGGCTTTGAATTCAGATGTTTATGGCGCCGAGAAGCGCGTGGAGGTCGCTAAAAACGATATAGTCCACGCCAATGAAATGCTTAAGGGGCTTTCTCACCGTTTAGGCGAGGAATACAACATGGATATTGACGAGGCCTGGACAAAATATCCCGACCCCGAGCGTTTTCCTGAAGAGGAAATAGGCGCGATGAAAGCCCGTGTTGAAGCCATAGGTTCGGTCAATCTGCTTGCCCCCGAGGATTATGAAAGAGTTAAGAAACGTTATGATTTTCTGAGAGGCCAGTCCGATGATCTTGAAAAAGCCATATCCGATATAGAGAGCATAATAAGTGAGGCAAACAAGCAGATAAAAGAAAATTTCCTTATTATATTTGAGCAGGCCAAAGAAAATTTTAAAACTGTTTACGCCAATTTTTTTGAGGGAGGCACGGCGGATATTTTTCTCACAGACCCTTCCAATCCCATAGAAAGCGGAGTTGAGGTAAAGGCGGCGCCGCCAGGAAAGAAAGTGAGCTCCAATACCCAGCTTTCATCGGGGGAAAACGCTTTAACGGCGATAGCCATTCTTTTCGCGTTGTTTCAGATAAAGCCTTCTCCTTTCTGTATTTTAGACGAGGTTGACGCGCCGCTTGATGACGCCAACGTTGTCAGGTTCAATAAACTGGTGAAGGAGTATTCCCAAAAAACGCAATTTGTGGCCATAACCCATAACAAAAGAACCATGGAAATGGCGGACGTCATGTACGGGATAACGATGGAAGAATTCGGTGTGTCCAAACTCATTTCCGTCAAATACCGCAAAGTTGCCGAAGAAAACGAAATTTCTTGATATCCCCGTCGTAACAGGCGACAGGGAAGGAATCTGCGACGGCATATTTGAAAAACTGCGTCGCGGCGAAAATTTCCATCTGATAACGCTTAACGCTCTTATGGTTGAGCACGCCTTTGAAAATCCCGATTTTTTCAAAGTGCTGAAAGCCGGCATTTGCGTTAATGATTCCATCGGCATCCGGTTTGCGGCTTTTTTACTGAACGGCAGGGGAATTTTGAATTTTCCCGGCATAGAACTTTTTTATAATTTATGCGCGTTTGCCGCCGCGGAGGGTTTTCCAATTTTTGTTTACGGCGCGAAAGAGGATGTCAATGCCGCCTCCTGTGAAAAACTTAAACGGCGGTTTCCTGGAATAAATATATGCGGACGTCTGAACGGTTATGAGGATAACGCGTACGAAATCATAAAAAAATCCCGTCCAAAATTTCTTTTCGCGGCTCTTGATTCTCCCCGTCAGGAGGTGTGGCTGGATGAGAATCTTCCGAAGCTCAAATGCGCGGGCATGGGGATAGGCGGAACGCTGGATGTTTTCTCCGGGCGTCTTAAAAGGGCCAATCCCGTTTTCAGAGCCGCCGGTTTGGAGTGGCTGGGCAGGCTGCTTCGCGAGCCGTGGAGAGCGGGGCGCATTAGGCGTCTCCCTTTTTTTCTTGTTCGCGTACTCAAAATTTACTTTTCCCGCACGGCAAAAAATCAATAATAACCTGCAATTTATGAATATTTGAGGGTTTTTGCTATAATTTTTACCGGGCCGGAGTGATGGAACTGGTAGACATGCGGGTCTCAAAAACCCGTGAAGGCGACTTCGTGTGGGTTCGAGTCCCACCTCCGGCAAAA
>VMTI01000162.1 GCA_013791675.1 bacterium
CCGTAACAGGAGAATGCGCAAGGCTGATTGTTTATTTCGGCTATATTGAAAATATAGCCGCTTTTTTCCGCACCTTTAATAAGATTCTCATCAACCAGCTCCAGGGCTACAGCTATTTCGTGATTATAGAAAAAACCGGTAGATCGCAATATTTCATTTATTGCTTCAACATCCGTTACTCTTAGTTTTGACCTGTAATCCATTTCAGTTCAGATCGGAGAGTATTCTTTCAACCATTGTCTCAACGCTGTAACCGGTCTGTTTAACAGCCGCGACAAAACCGCTGTTTTCTGCTATGCAGGGATTGCCGTTGATTTCCAGAATATAAACATTATTATCTTCATCTACTCTGAAATCAATACGGGCATAGCCCTTCAAACTAAAATTTTTCCAGCATCTACCGCAAATATCAATAAGTTTTTGTTTTAATTGTATATCGTTGTCGGCGCTGTTGAAAACCCTGTTCGTGTTTTTAAATTCATCGCTATCTTCATCCCATTTGGCGGCATAGCCGATGATTTTGTGTTTATTGTCGAAAAAAGATGAAAATATCATCTCGGCCGGCGGTAATACTTCAGCGTCATCACCACGGGTCAATATGCTGACATTGAATTCCCGTCCGTTTATAAATTCTTCTACGAAATAATGTGTAGGGGATAATTGCGAAATTTTGTTAAGTTTTTCTGTTTCCGCGATATTAAAAATGTAATCATCACTGATGCCTACGGATGCTTCTTCCCAAATAGGTTTGGCGATGTATGTTTTATCAGGATTTAATTGGCTGAGTTCAGCGATAGAGAAATAATCAGCGGTCGGAAGATCGTTCAGCCGCATTATTTTTTTTGCGAGAGCCTTATTAGTGGAAATAAACAAAGCCTCTAAGGGTGTTCCTGTGTAGGGGATTTTCAGCAAATTTAAAAGGGCGGGAGCAAAATATATCAATTCGCTTTTTCCCCATATCGCTTCCACAAGATTAAAGATAATATCGGGTTTTGCAGAAGTTATTTTTTCAAGGGTTTTATGAAGGTCATCCCCCACGGTCAAACAATTTACATCATATCCTATTTTTAGGCAGGAGTTGCTTATCAAATCTCTTTGCGCCAATACGTCCAATTCGTCCGGCGTATGATTTTTTATCTGGTTGTGAAGGAGTAGTATTTTTTTCTTCACACTTTAAAATTCCTCTTGATAGCCGATTTTAGAATAGCATCAATGAGTTCCTGATAAGAAATTCCGTTAAGGCGGCAAAGTATCGGCAGATCAGAACTTATAGGATTGAGTCCGGCCAATGGGTTGACTTCAATGAAGCTTATCTTTCCATGCCGGTCCGCCTTCACATCAATTCTGCCGCCGTCCAGACAATTCAGAGCTTTCCAGGCCTGTAATGCCACCTGTTTGCATTCCTCAAAAATTTCTCCTTTTATTGCTGTATACTCAACAGCCTCAGCATAGTTCTCTTTATTTTCATATGTGTATATTTTTTCCCCGGCCTGTTTGGTAACAATCTCTATTGCCCCGGGCACATAAGCTTCTTCGCCAGTTCCCAGAACTCCCACGGTAAATTCACGTCCGGGCAGATATTCCTCAACTAAAACAGGCTGGTTGAATTCAGAGAGCAAACGGTCGCAAGTGTTTTTTAATTCTGAGATGGAATTAATCAGTGAAGCCGAGTCAATGCCTTTTCCGGTTCCTTCAGAAACAGGCTTGGCGAAGAGCGGATATTCAAGATTTATTTTTTGTATATCCGACGATTGCGCTACTACAAAAAATGCAGGGGTATTCACTCCGCTGTCTCTAACTATTTGTTTGGCAAAGGCTTTGTTCAATGCAACTCCCAGAGTAACAGGCCCCGAAAACACATAAGGTATTTTGAATGAATCCAAAAGAGCAGGGACGAGCGCTTCGCGGCCTTCGCCGTAGAGCCCTTCTGCGATATTAAATACCATATCCCATTTAACGCCTTTCAAAAGTTTTTCCATCAAACTCTGCGCATTACCTATGCGTTCGGTTTTGTGTCCCCCGTTCTGAATTGCCTGTTCAAGCCCGGCGATGGTGCTTTCTTTATCAAATTCGGCTGTTTCTTCAAGGGTATAACCCCTCTTGAGATAATCGCTTCTCAAATCATAGGTAAGCCCGATATTCATCGTTTATTATTTCGGGTTGATAGAAATCCTTCAAAAAAGCATCTTGCATTTACGCCTAATGTCCGGTTTTTATAACCCCCCTCCTGCACAAACAATATGGGGAATGGAAGTTTTCCTATTTCACTGCCATTGTTTTTGAAGTCTGAATATTTTAATGTCCAGGTCCCTGTGGGGTCTCCTTTCGCAATATCAAAACCGAGGCTTATTATCAAATAGTCCGGAGCAAAAGCGGCAATTCTTTTAATGGCTTTTTTAAGTATGACAAGGTATTCCTCTCCGTTTAAGAATTCTTTAAGCGGGAAGTTTAAGTTGTAGCCTTCACCCGGGCCTTCACCAATTTCATCCGCAAATCCTGTGAAATAGGGATACGCGAATGCCGGGTTCCCATGAATAGATACGGTTAAAACATCTTTTCTTTTGTAAAAAATGGATTGATGCCCATTGCCATGATGATAATCAATATCCATTATGGCAACTTTACCGTATTTTGAAAGAAAATCGGCGGCGATGGAAGAGTTATTGAAATAACAAAATCCTCCAAAAACATCTCTTTCGGCATGATGGCCCGGCGGCCTCACCAGAGCATATGCGCAATGGTATCCCTCCAATAATAACTCTGCTCCTGTTATAGTACAGTTCACTCCCGCCCGTGCCGCCAAAAAAGCATTTTTGTTAAGCGGGGTAAATGTATCAATGCAGTAATATCCTGCCAATACGGAATAATCGCGTGGCGGCCTTGTGGAATTCCGGACCGGGAAAACATAAGGATAAATTGATTTGCCTTCGGGAAATTTTTCGCAAATTTTTTTAAAATAATTGAAATATTTAGGATTATGCACATCGGTTATATGTTTATCGGGATACTCTCTTGACGGCATTATTTGAAAAGCGTTAAGTTTTTCAATCTCTTTTAAGATACTGGTTATCCTGACAGGAGATTCTATATACCCTCGCTCCCGTATGTGGTGGATCTTGTGCTTGTCATTAATTATCAGCGCGATTTTATTTTTAATGTCCTTGAAGTCTTCTATCATCCTTTCTTTTGAAACATATTTGAATTCCCTTAATCTAACAGGGTTGTCAGAAATGGAAGAGGTAACCATATTGATATAATCCTCGGGGCAATATTTGGGATATTTTCTCTCTAAAATAGCCCTGACAATCTTTTTCATTTGATGGGCTGACAGGCTGATGCCGGTTCCCAGATCGTCAAAAACAAGATATGGGGGGCAATCGTCGTCCGGGTTAACAAGTGTTTCATATTTTGTCCCCGCAATCGGCCGGGCTCCATACCTTTCGTAAAACTCAAGCCGGGCCCGGTTTTGTTTGATTGCAGTCTTATCCCGGCAAAGTTTTTCGTCATCGGGCAGGCATTCCATAAAAATACCGATTGATTTTAATAATTGAGCTTCTTTGCGGAGTCTTTCATAAATAGCGCCGCCTATTCCCGAAGATGTTCTCCCCGGATTGGCCGCTATATAATCCAGATAGCAGATATTTTTATCCGGCAAATAAAACATTATGGCAAATCCCTTGATATTTGCTCTGCCGTCTTCGGCAACAAACAGATTAGATGAAAATTTGTACTTTAACGGGTTTTTCATCTGTTCGAGAATTTCATTTATTTTTTCTTCTTTTACGGAAGGGAAATGTATTCTCAGAATGCCAAAAACCTGCTCTATGGCCTGTTTGTTAGAAGGAAGATAGGAGTCCGTTACCTTTCTTATTTTAAAGCTCATTTGACGGGGTCATAATATTTATAGGTATTGCC
>VMTI01000279.1 GCA_013791675.1 bacterium
AGTTGAATGATATAGCAAGCATAAAAGAAACTTTTGAGAAGCAGGAAATAATTTACAAAACGGATGCTAAGGTTTCTATAAATCTCACTCCCAAGAAGAAAAGAATCGGAGACACGATAACCATAGTGGACGAGATAAAAGCGGCCGCGGCAGAATACAAAAAAACGCTTCCCGACGCTGTTTCCATAGATTATATAAACGATATGGCATTTTATGTGAAGCGCCGCCTTAACGTGCTTGTCTCAAACGGTGTTATGGGGATGGCTCTTCTTCTGGGAACGCTGCTCCTTTTTCTCAACGTGCGGATAGCTCTTGTAACCGCGATAGGCATTCCTTTCGCTTTTCTTTCGGCTCTGCTTTTTATGTCTTTCTTCGGCGTGAGCATAAATATGATAACAATGTTCGGTCTCATACTGGTGCTGGGAATGATTGTGGACGACGCGATAGTGGTGTCCGAGAACGTGTACAGATATATGGAAGAAGGTATGTCTCCGCGTGAGGCCGCGGTTAAGGGAGCGCAGGAAGTGGCGGCGCCTGTTACGACGACGATTCTTACCACCGCGGCGGCTTTTTTGCCGCTGATGTTTATTTCAGGGATAATGGGTAAGTTCCTCAGGGTTTTTCCGCTGTCTGTCATTGCCTGTCTTGCGGCGTCATTATTTGAAGCTCTGATTATATTGCCGTCGCACCTGGCTGAATGGGTAAGGCCGCTTAAAAGCGGCGTGGGTACGAAAAAAACTTCTGCGGGTGAGGAGAAGAAACGCGGACTGTTAATGAGAATAATTTCATGGCCTATATGGTTTTTAAAAGTGTTGGGTCATTACTTTTTTTCTCACGACAGAAAAGGCGGTGAGGCGGGATGGTTCAGGCGGCTGCTTAACAGCTACAAGAAACTTTTGAGATACAGCCTTAACAGGAGATATAAAATGCTCGGCGGAGCCGTGGCTGTGCTTGTCCTGGCTGGTATCTTCGCCGTAAAATTTCTGCCGTTCAAAATGTTTCCGAGTATGGTGGAGATATTTTATATACGCGCGGAGGCCGTCGAGGGGTCATCTCTTGACGAGACGAACAGGGTAATAACCGAGATTGAAAAAAGTGTTGTGGCTCTTCCCGAAGATGAGCTGCTGAATGTGACAACGACAGTCGGTTATCTGGGTGATATAGGAGGCGGGCCGTTTGATAAGTATGGGACGAAGTATGCGCAGTGCATTGTGTATCTCACTCCCGAAAGCAGCCGTCCCCGAAGCGCCGCAGAGATAATAGAAGGATTGAGAAAGGAAGTGGCGGCGAAAAATATAAAAAACGTGGCAACACTGGAGTTTGAAACTGTCAGGGACGGGCCGCCTGTAGGCAAGCCCGTTTCTATTGAGGTGCGCGGGCCGGAATTTGAAACTCTTTCAGTAATAGCGTCAGAGATAAAAAAATTCATGAACGGGATTGACGGGATAGAGGATATCAAGGACGATTACGAACTGGACAAAGAAGAGATACAGATAAATATTGATAAGAAAGAATCTTCCAGGATGGGGCTCACGGTCAGAGATGTGGCTATGACAATACGCTATGCTTACGCCGGAGGCGTTGCCACCACAATTAGAAAGGGCGACGAGGATGTGAATGTGGTGGTGAGACTTCCCGAAAAGGACAGACGCAACTTTGAAACTCTCAAGGAACTCACTATTCCCAACGACACGGGCCGGCTAATAAAGCTCGGGAAAGTGGCGTCCTTTCAAAAATATCAGGGGATAGGAAGATTGAGTCATAAGGACGGGGAAAGAACGATAAATATTACGGCGAATCTCAACGAGAAAAAGGAGATAAAGCTGACCGCTCTCGCTGCGGGAAATCAAATATTGGAAAAATTCAAAGATATAAGTGTAAAATATCCGGGATACAGACTTGTTGTCGGGGGAGAATTTGAGGACACGCAGGAATCACTGAATTCTATGTTTCAGGCCTTCGGAGCGGCATTTCTGCTTATATATATAATTCTCGCGACTCAGTTCAGGTCATTTATTCAACCGGTCATCATAATGGTTTCTGTTCCATTTGGGATGGTCGGCGTTATTATGGGCCTGTATGTTCACGGTGAGCCGATGGGAATAATAGCAATGTTCGGAATGATAGGACTCACGGGCGTTGTTGTAAACGATTCCCTGATACTCGTGGATTTTATCAACAAGATGCGCAACAAGGGAATGGACACTTATCAGGCGATACGACAGGCAGGAGCGACGAGGTTAAGGCCTATTCTGCTCACATCCATTACCACAATTATAGCGCTGGTGCCGTTGATATACGGGATAGGCGGGGAAGAACCTTTTCTCGTGCCGGCGGCGATAGCTATGGCCTACGGGCTCCTTGCGGCCACCTTTCTTACGCTTGTTATTGTGCCGTGCGTTTATCTAATCACCGAGGACATCAGGGTTAAATTAGGCATCAAGCCCGATGGCATTGATATTAAGGCTTGATGAAATTGTCGAAATAATTGACAAAAGCCCCGACGGGTTGGAGTTTGAGAACCTGGTTGAAGAGTGGGATATAATTCGCAAAAAACGCGTGGAGGTTTTATGAGCAAAATGACAAAATCAAATTTTATGAGAGCGTGGACTTATTTCCGGCGCGGGCACGGCGTTTATCTGGTGTTCGCGATATCTTTTCTCAATTTCACCGTCATCCAGTGGCGGCTGCTTATTGAGAAAGTGGACACGCTGAAATTTATTTTTCAGAGATTCACTTATTTTTTCGCCGCTTTTTTCGCTGTGTACATACCGCTTGCCGTGCTGATAGGTTATATTGATTACCGCAGGGGGTCGGTGCCCGTGGATTCAATTGAGGCGGCGCGCGCGAATCCGTGGATAAAAGACCTTTCAAGGGCGTTGATGCTGATGTCAAAAAACGACGAGGAAGTAAAGAAAATAATGGCCAAATGGGCGGATTGAAAAATATATTTTTCTTGCGCCCTTGATTTCAAAGCCGAAAAAAACTAATATCTAATCTCTTTGGCTTAAATGCCGGATAATGGTGAGTGTAGCTCAGCTGGTAGAGCTCCGGATTGTGGTTCCGGCGGCCGCGGGTTCAAGTCCCGTCACTCACCCCAAAACCACACAAAAGTGTTAATCAGTATTCTGTTAGCCTGCATTATTCATACTCCGATTGAAAAAGCCAACAGTTTGTCATTCCGAACACATTCACTTCGTTCAATGCAGGCTCCGTGAGGAATCTTAGATTTCTCAGTCGTAAAAACTCCTTCGAAATGACATACA
>VMTI01000078.1 GCA_013791675.1 bacterium
AATCTTTCTCCTTCACTATATTGTTTGCCAGCAGATATTTCATCTGCGCATCAACGCCGGGAAGCGCGAGAAATATGTACTGGGTTTTCTTCAAGGCGCTTTTTTTTACGGTTTTATCCGCGGCTCGCCCGTCCAAAGGAGCCGTTTCAGGAGCGGCGTCAAGAGCTTCCTTTTTGCCGAAACCTTTAAATGAAGAAAGCGCGGATGTGAAAAAAGAATCGGCCTTACCCTGACGGCGGCAGCTTTCAGCGCCTATACGGCACACCGCCGGAAGATATACCGAAAGAGCGTATTCGCCGCAAAAGTCCCGCGCATGGGCCTCCGCCTCAGCGTAATTTCCCGCCGTATAGGCGGAGTGTATGTGATGAACGTGAATGCCCGCTTTTTTAAAATAATTTTTACCCGGCGAAGGAGCGCCGTCAGAAAAGAAAAACGCCATTGCCGCGAGCGCGGCTGAAAGAATTAAATTTCTTGCAAAAATCAATTATCCTGGTTTTTCTTGTAACGGAATATTTTGTCGGGTATATCCGTACCGGTGCGTATACTGCCGAACGACATCTCAAATTCTGTTTCCTCGTCGTGGTATTGTATCCGCGACGGCACATATTTACCGCCCGAAAAAACATAATCGTATTTTGTGGTCTCTATGATATCGCCGTCATTCAGAACATAAATTTCTGTTATCACTCCTCTTACATTGTCAACGATTATATCCCTGTCTTTTTCGCAAAATACACAGTCGCCGCCGGAGCCCTGCACAGAGGCCGTACGCGGCCGTTTCAAACTATATTTTTTCCATGCGTTATAATCTTCGGACTCTATTTGTCCGCTGCGGGCAAGCTCACGTATAAACTGGTTCTGCTGCTCTATCGGCGCGAGCTCATCCTCGGTGGCTTCCGGCATACGTATTCTGACTTCATAATACCTGAGCTCACCGTCTTTGTTATAATCTTCCGCCGGCGCGACTGTCACTTTGGTTTTCCCGAAATCAGTTATGTTTCCGGTGATGTTGTTAAAAAATCCACCGTCGGGTTCCTGTGCGACGGAGCCGAGCTCATAGCCGTCTTTATCCACCGTGACAACACCCTCACCAGTGCGGATGGCGCTTAAACCGGCGCCGTCAAAACTTTCCGGCCCCGTGAAATCTATTCGTACGTTCGGGCGTTTGAAAAAAAAATTGCCCGTAAACATTATTCCACCGCTTTCCATCCTCGTAATTACGGCCTGCATATTTTTGATTTTATCCGTGTTTTTTTTAACCTTCGTAAAAAGAATTTCCGCTGTCATTTCGTCCTCCGCGAGGGCCGGTGAAAAAAAAGCAAAACAAACAAAAAAAAGTAAAAAACCCCGCAACGCTGTCACCGTCGGAAAAATCTGCCGAAGCCCGCGGTTCATCCGGAATTCTTGATTTCTCATCACTCCATGCATCAATACGGCACTTCCTCTATTTTCATGCCGTCTTCAATAATTTTGGGCGTAACGAATATTACCACCGTCGTTCTGTTGTCAACGGTGCCGTGCGAACCGAAAAGGTATTTGAGCACCGGAATCTCGCCCAGAAGAGGCAGCCCCCGGCTGGTGTCCTGCTTGAAAGTCCGCAGGAGTTTCGCGATGGCCACCGTTTCTCCGCTGCGCATGCGTACGGTGGAAGACGCGTTTCTGGTTATAACCGCGGGCACCCTCGTATTGGAATAAACCGCAGCGTTTTCCCAATCCAGATCACTCACCTCCGTGAAAATGGAAAGCCCTATCTGTTGTTCTTTCTCATCAATTACCGTCGGAATGATGTTCATTTTTATGCCGTAATCCTTCCATTCTATGTTGGGGCCGTCCCGCGTTATGACGATATAAGGCATTTCACCCCCCACCATGAACCTGGCATTCGTGCCGGATTTGGTTATCATTTTGGGATTCGCCAAAAGCCTCGCGGCTCCTTTGGTCATAAGAAGTTTTATATCGCCCGTGATGGCGCTGAGCCTGGCAAATTCGCCTATCCTGAAAAAGCTGGGCAGTTCGGGCATCACCGCCGGAACGCGGGCATCATTTACGTAGGATATTTCCCCCACACCGATGCTGTCCACCCATTTTATCCCCATTTCGCGGGCTTTGTTGTTTTTTATCTCTACCGCCTCAACGGCAATCTCAAGAAGCTTGGCGGGCTTTTTATTCGCGATATCAAGCATCGTCATTTCATCGGCGGTTGATTCGTCGGAGAGGCATTTCGCCACTTCCGCCGGCGCGGGCGCGGCAAATGCCGCTAACATCAGAAAAACAAGAATCTTTTTTATCATATTATTCTCCTCATGGGGTCAGGTCTTGACATTTGACAGCATACATTTAAAGTTCGCCCGTTTGACTATGTCAAATGTCAAGACCTGACCCCCTCCCCTTATTTCAGCGTATAACGGCAATTTTAATTTTTTCATTAACGCTGCCTCCTCTAATGAGGCATATATAAATTCCGCTTCCCACTTTCCGGCCCTTTCCGTTTCTCCCGTCCCATGGCAGCTCGCACCAAATGCCTCCGTCTTCGTTAACGGACTTCCAATATTGCCCATCGGATTCTACGTCATTTTGCGAAATTTCCCAGGTTTTTACAAGCATTCCCACGATGTTATAGACGGCAATTTTGACCGGAGCCGGGGAAGCCATTCTCCATCTTATTTTTGTGGAGCCGTGCTGCGATATTATAAAAGGGTTAGGATAATTATTAGCGGAGGGTGGAATTTGCGCGCTTCCCTGGATGGTTATAAAAGTGGAAGAATATTCGACGCCGTTGATCCAAAACTCTACGCTGTATATTCCGTCGGAGAACTGCCCCTGCGTCGGCGACCATGTCACGGAAGTGGACAGCGCCGTGCAATAAGTCGCGGACGAAAGCTCCTTGATAAATCCGCCCGTTGAACTGTAAACCCGCACCTCCACCGTTGTGCTGGACTGATTCAATGTGAAATTTATATCCAAAGAATCAGCTATACCGTCGCCGTTGGGCGTAAATGTCACGGCGCTTCTCCCGTCGGAAGAGAAATTATAATCTATTACGGCGGCGCAGTATATTGAAATTGAACT
>VMTI01000194.1 GCA_013791675.1 bacterium
GCGGCTGGGAGAGGCGGCAGTGGCGGCAGTTTCATTCAGTTTCCCTATTCTCTTCCTTTTAATATCCATAGGCGCGGGGCTTTCCATTGCGGGCACTATTCTTGTCGCCCAGTATAAGGGAAAAGGCGATACGGAGAAAGTGGGCTATATATCGGCGCAGACTATTCTTATGATAAGCGCTGCCGCCATCGTTATATCCATCGCGGGATATATTTTTACGCCGAAACTGATTGCTCTTACGGGGGCCGCGCCCGAAGTTATTCCGGGGGCGGTTTCATATCTGAGGGTGTCTTTCGCGGGCCTGCTTTTTTTGTTTTCTTTTTTTGTTTTTCAGTCACTTTTGCGCGGCGTGGGAGAGGTGAAATTGCCGATGCTCATTGTGCTGATTACGGTTATTCTCAATTTCGCCGCCGACCCTATTTTTATAATGGGCTGGGGTTTCATCCCGCCGTGCGGTGTCGCGGGGGCGGCGCTCGCGACAATAATTACAGAGGGCTTAGCCGCTTTAGCGGTGCTGGCTATGATGTTAAGCGGCAGATACGGAATAAAAATTAAAGCCGCTTATTTCAAGCCGGACCTGACGATGATGAAAAAAATATTTTTTCTGGGGCTGCCGTCATCAATGGAACATTCCGTCAGAGCTTTCAGTTTTACACTTATGATATTTCTCGTCGGCGCATTCGGCACGACGGCTGTGGCCTCTTACGGGATAGTCACCCGTCTTATGAGTTTTATAGTTATGGCGGCTGTGGGGGTTGCCATGGCGACAACGACGCTTGTCGGGCAGAACATCGGAGCGGGAAATCCGCGGCGTGCGGAAAAGATCTCCGCCACGGCAGCCGTTTTCACTTTTGCCGTTATGACCTTGCTCGGCGCTGTGCTTTATGTTTTTGCGCCGCATCTTATAGCGTTTTTTATTTCCGGCAGCCCCGGCGTGATAAGCACGGGTACGGATTTTATAAGAATCGTTTCTCTGACTTTCGGTTTTGCTGGTATTCAGATGGTGCTGGGCGGAGCTTTTCGCGGTTCGGGTCACACTCTCACAGCTATGCTTCTGACAATGCTGACTTTTATAGGCCTGCGTTTTGCGAGCGCCTACGGGCTTTCTTTTTTCTGGGCGGAAAAAGGTATATGGTGGTCTTTTCCTATAAGCAATGTTATAGGAGGGCTTGTGGCTTTGGGTTTTTTTCTGAAAGGCGGATGGATGGACAAAAATCTGACGGACGATTTTTCACTTGAGCGGGAAATTCTTGAAGAATCTCTGCCTCAGGAGTGAGGATGTTTAAAACTGTTTCTTGTTTGGAGGCGGGATATTAATTATAATAAAAGCTGGGATTTCTGGCGTTATTTATAAGGGGGAACAATGGGACTGAAAATTTTTCTGGACGGTGAGCTGGTTGAAAAAGAAAGCGCTAAAATATCCGTTTTTGATCACGGACTTCTTTACGGCGACGGTATTTTTGAGGGCATAAGAGCGTATTCCGGCAGAGTGTTCCGCCTGAAAGAGCACATAGACAGGCTTTACGATTCCGCCAAAGTGCTAATGCTTGAAATTCCGGTAGATAAAAATAAGATGGCCGGCGATATAAAAGCAACGCTTAAAGCCAACTCTCTTATCGACGCGTATATAAGGGTGGTCGTTACCCGCGGCGTCGGGGATTTGGGCCTTGACCCGCGTAAATGCCCCAAAGCCTCCTATTTCATAATAGCTGATAAAATATCGCTTTATCCTGATGAGCTTTACGAAAAAGGCCTTGAGATAGCCACGGTTTCCACCAGGCGAAACATTCCCGAATCTCTGAATCCGCGTGTCAAATCACTGAATTACTTAAACAACATAATGGCGAAAATAGAAGGCAATCAGAGAGGCGTCGCCGAGGCGCTGATGCTCAATTCGCAGGGGTTTGTCGCAGAATGCACAGGAGACAATATTTTTATAATTAAAAATGGCGTTCTTATAACGCCTCACTCTTCAGCCGGAGCGCTTCTGGGCATTACGCAGGAAGCTGTCATAGAGTTGGCGGAAAAAAGAAAGATAGAGGTCAGGAGAGAATTATTCACCAGATACTGCGTTTTTACGGCAGATGAATGTTTCCTCACAGGCACCGCAGCCGAAATTATTCCGGTCATCGCGCTTGACGGAAGAAAAATCGCGTCCGGCAAACCCGGAAAAATTACGACGGGCCTTATTGACGACTTCAGGAAGCTGGTTAAAAGCACCGGCGAGGTCATATAACATTGATTGTGTCCCCATGATTTGCGATATTTGTAAAACTAATCAAGCCTCGGTGCATTTCACATCTTTTCAGGGCGGCCCCGTAACAAAAATGCATATTTGCCACAGCTGCGCCGTGGATATGGGCGTTTTTGACGGCAATATGCAGGAGAAGCCCTTTGATATTCTCGGTAAATTTCTTTCGGCTCTGGCTCTTCCCGAAATTGTGCCCGACCGCAGCTGTCCTGAATGCGGGAAAAAACTTTCCCGGTTCCGTGAAGACGGCAAGCTCGGATGCCCGCAATGCTGGGAAGCTTTCCGCGAAAATCTTGAGCCGCTGCTTAAAAAACTGCACGGCCGCTCGACGCATAAACGCCCTTCAGGCGCGGCGTCTTCGTCCGCCGTCTCAGGCGCGATGAACGGAAAACATCTGCGTATCAGCGCTCTTCAGAAGAAACTGCAGGAGTTTGTTGATAAAGAGGAATACGAAGAAGCGGCAAAAATCAGAGACAGGATAAAAGGAATAAAAACAGGCGGCAAAAAATGATTTTCTCTAATCTTGCCTCAAAAAGCTCCCGTTGGCAAAATACCGACCCCGCCGGACATTTTATTTCAACGAGAGTGCGTTTCGCGCGGAATCTGAAAGGTTTTTATTTTCCTAATCAGGCCTCTCCGGCCGAGCAGCGCAAAGTGAGGAAAAAAGTTTTTGAAGGCACAGGCTCTCTTAAAAGATGGCGCGGCGCCGATAAGCTGGAGCTTGAGAAGCTGGATATAACGGACAGAAAATTTCTTATAGAGAGGCATCTCGCCAGCTATGACCTTGTTTTTACGGAACGTGTGGCCGGATTGATAATGGGCGGTGACGAAACAGCCGGCATTATGGTAAACGAGGAAGATCATTTGAGGATCCAGGTTTTGGGAAAAGGCCTTTCTCTTGAAGAAACATTCCGGGAAGCGTCCGCTCTCGTAAAGGAAATAAGCTCCGTCTTTGATTTTGCGTCAAGTGATGATTTCGGTTTTCTCACTTCCTGCCCGACAAACGCGGGAACGGGACTGCGGATATCTTTTCTGGCGCATCTGCCGGCGCTTGTGCAGAGCGGCTATATGGGGGAAGTGATAGATTCTCTCGCGCGGGTGGGGGTGGCCTCAAGGGGTGTTTACGGCGAGGCGACCAAGCCGTTGGGAGGATTTTTCCAGATATCCAATCAGGTGACGCTGGGCGTGTCCGAAAATGATATAATTGAAAAGCTCGCGGCAATTTCAAAGCAGATAGAAGCCGCTTCCGATAGGGCGATGGAAAAACTGATAAGCGAAAGAAAAACGGAGATGGAGGATAAAATATACAGGAGTTACGGAGTTCTGCAGTACGCCAGAAGAATATCGTATGAGGAACTGATAAACAGAATATCCGACATAAGGCTGGGACTCGGTATGGGCATGGCGATTCCGTTTGCGGGAGACAGGTTAAATGATATACTTTTCCTTTCGCAGCCCGCGCACATGGAAGAGAGGGCAGGCGCGATAATACCTCCGGAGGAAAGAGATGAGAAAAGGGCGGAATTTTTAAGGGAGATTATGGGTTAATGAAAACTTTTCAGGAAATAATATTGAGTTTATCCGAATACTGGTCGGAAAACGGCTGCGCTGTGGTGCCCACTTATGATGTTGAGAAGGGCGCCGGCACATTCAATCC
>VMTI01000165.1 GCA_013791675.1 bacterium
GAGTGTCGACGCCGAAAGTTAAGTATAAGGAAGGAATTACAGCGGGAGTGATAGAAAACGGCAAAGATGTCAAGCAGACCGGCGGGCATGGGCAGTATGCGCATGTCGTGCTGAAACTCTCGCCGAACGCGGAAGAAAAATTTGAATTTAAAAATTCCATTAAAGGCGGGAATATTCCTTCGCAGTATATTCCCTCCATTGAGGCCGGCGTGAAAATGGGAATTGAATCAGGGCCTCTGGCGGGTTATCCGGTGCGAAATCTGACGGTGGAACTTTTAGACGGGAGTTTTCATGAGGTTGATTCTTCCGACCTGGCTTTTAAAATAGGCTCCTTTGAGACAATGAAAAAAGCTTTGAAAAAAGCCGCTCACATTTTGCTTGAACCTATTATGGAAATTGAAATAAGAACGCCAACGCAATATCTCGGCGATGTGCTCGGGGATATGTCTTCCCGTCGGGGAAATATGGGGGGGTTGACAACAGAAGGCAATTTGACTATCATAAGGGCATTTGTGCCTCTGGCGGGGATGTTCGGATACGCCACGGTTATAAGGTCTCTGACGCAGGGCCGGGCGAGTTACGTGATGTCGCCAAAAGGTTACGAGCGTGTTCCGCAGCAGGTGGCAGAGAATATAATAGGTAGGGAATAGAGTAGTAGTCGGCATTAGGATTTGCCGATATGCGCGCTTCGGCGGGCAAGGAGGAATTTATGGCTAAGGCGAAATTTGAGAGGACTAAACCGCATGTTAACATCGGAACCATCGGGCATGTTGATCACGGCAAAACAACTCTGACGTCGGCAATAACTTTGCTTCAATCAAAATTGGGGAAAGCCGTTTATGAGAATGTTGATGCTATTGATAACGCTCCTGAAGAAAAAGAGCGCGGCATTACAATTGCCATACATCATTCGGAATACGAAACGGACACCAGGCATTACGCGCACATAGACTGCCCCGGCCACGCCGATTATATAAAGAACATGATAACGGGCGCCGCTCAGATGGACGGCGCTATTCTTGTTGTCAGCGCCGCTGACGGCCCCATGCCTCAGACAAGGGAACATATTCTGCTTGCCAGGCAGGTAGGCGTGCCGAGTCTTGTTGTTTTTATCAACAAAACGGATCAGGTTGACGATCCCGAACTGCTTGAACTGGTTGAGATGGAAGTGCGGGACCTACTTACTAAATATGAATTTGACGGCGACAATGTGAGGATAGCCAAAGGCTCCGCCGTTAAATGTCTTGAGTGCGGCTGCGGAAAAGAGGAATGTCCCCACTGCGGCCCTATCAAGGAGCTTATAAAAAATTGTGATGAATCCATCCCCGAACCCAAAAGGGATATGGATAAGCCTTTCCTAATGGCTGTGGAAGATGTATTTTCCATCACCGGCCGCGGCACTGTCGCCACGGGAAGAGTGGAGAGAGGGCAGCTTAAATCAGGCGAGGAAATAGAAGTTGTGGGTTTCGGAGAAGTCAAAAAAACTGTTGCGACGTCGCTTGAAATGTTCAGGAAAATTCTTGATTCCACTCAGGCGGGAGACAATGTCGGCATTCTTTTAAGGGGCATTGATAAAGAAGTAATAGCGAGAGGAATGGTTTTGGCCAAGCCCGGCAGCATCACGCCGCATAAGAAATTTGTGGCGCAGGTTTATGTTCTCAAAAAAGAGGAAGGCGGACGTCACACGCCTTTCGTGACAGGCTACCGGCCTCAGTTTTATATAAGGACTACGGATGTCACGGGAACGGTGCAGCTTCCTTCGGGAAGGGATCTTGTTATGCCCGGCGACAATGTGGAAGTGACAGCCGAGCTTATATATCCGATAGCGATGGAAGAAGGGCTCAGGTTTGCCATCAGGGAGGGCGGTCATACCGTTGCCTCCGGCGTAATCTCAAAAATAATAGAATAAAGGAAAAGTTAGATGGAAAAAATTAGGGTAAAGGTTTTCTCTTACGATTACAGGCTTCTTGAGGAATCGGTGAAGACCATAATGGCGCAGCTCTCTCATAAGGGGATTGTTATAACGGGGCCGATTATCCTTCCGACAAAGAGAAAACTTTACACTGTTTTGAGAAGTCCGCACGCGGATAAAAAATCCAGAGAACAATTTGAGACCAAAATCCACAAACGGATGATAGAAATCAAAAATCCCACCAAGGAAGTGATGAATATACTGCGTGATATTTCTCTTCCTGCGGGAATAGACATTACGGTAAAGGATCTGAGCCAATGACCCCTTCGGAAAATAAGAGTCCTAAACTGCCCCCTTGCAGGGCGGTGTTGGGTATGAAAGGTGTTATGTGCCGTGTTTTCACGGATACGGCTGAACTCGCCTGTACGGTTGTGGACGTGCCCGTTAACAGTGTGGTAGGTATTAAGACGGCTAAAAAAGATGGTTATGAGGCTATGCAAATAGCTTTTGAAGGGAGAAAATCCAATAAACCTCTTGCCGGTATCGCGGCAAAGGCCGGCATGAAGAACATAAAAGCTTCCCGGGAAATACGCGGCGCTTACGAGGGCGTTTGCGGAGACAAAATTCAGCTCAGCGATATTTTTGAAAAAGGTTCCGTCGTGAGCGTGACCGGTATTTCCAAGGGGAAGGGCTTTGCCAGCACTCGTAAGCGCTGGCATTTTAAAGGTGGTCCGAAAAGCCACGGTCAAAAGAGAAAATACAGATCCCCCGGTTCCATAGGCTCTTCGTCTTATCCGTCCAGAGTTTTGCCGGGAATAAAAATGGCCGGACGCATGGGCAGCGACAAGGTGACCGTAAAGAATATGAAAGTAGCTTCTGTGGACGCGGATAAAAATAAACTTTATATTGTCGGCGCCGCGCCGGGTTCCAGGGGCGGTATCCTTGTGATTAAAAAAATAAAATGACTAAAGCGAAAATAATAGAAACATCAGGCGCGATTTCGGGCGCGAAAGATTTACGGCCGGAAATTTTCGGTGTGCATTATAACGATTGTTTTATAAATGAGGCCATGAAAGAATATTTGCGCAAGAATTTTACCGGAAGCACTAAAACAAAAGCTGAAGTGCGCGGCGGAGGCAGAAAACCTTACCGCCAGAAGGGAACGGGCAATGCCCGTCAGGGAAGCATAAGGACGCCGCTGAAACCCGGCGGTGGTATTATTTTCGGGCCCAAACCGAGGGTTAAGCCCAATACACTCAACAAAAAAAAGAAAAACGCGGCATTGAGGCAGGTTCTTTCCAGGCTTGCCTCCGAGGGGAAAATTTATTTTGCCGAGGCCTTGGATTTTAAGAAAACTCGCGAGGCCGCCGGTTTTCTCGCTAAAAATTTTGAAAAAAACAGCAAACTTCTTATTGTCACGGAAAAACAGGATAAGAATTTTGCTTTGTCTTTCAGAAATATAAAAAATGTTTCGCTTGAGCGCGCGGCAGACCTCAATATGAGGAAGCTCGTATACTGCGACGGAGTGATATTTGTCGGCGCGGCTATAGACGGGGTGAAAGCATGAAACTTGCGAATTCCGCCGTTATTCTATGGCCGGCTTTTACGGAAAAATCCGAGAAGCTGCGCAGCGAGAAAAATATTTATGTATTTTTTGTAAATCAGAAAGCTACTAAAAAACAGATTGAAAAATCTGTGGAGGAGCTTTTCGGCGTGAAAGTGGAGTCCGTGAAAACCGTTAATACTCATCCGAAGCTTAAAAGAAAAGGCGCCCACGCGGGCTACAGGTCACGTTATAAAAAAGCTTATGTCAAGCTCGTTAAAGGCGAAATTATTCAGGGATTTGAAGCGGCATGAAGTATTATAAACCGACAACATCTTCCAGGCGTTTCAGAACTGTGCCGACGGATAGAATAAGGGTAAAGCCGCATCTTCCTCTCACGATTGCCAAAAAAGCCTCGGGCGGCAGAAATAATGTCGGAAGAATAACCGCCCCGCACCGCGGCGGCGCCCAGAAAAGAAGAATCCGGTTGGTTGATTTTAAAAGAGATAAGTGGGACATGCCCGGAATAGTGCAAAGTGTTGAATACGACCCCGGCAGATCCTGCCGCATATCGCTTGTGAATTACAGCGACGGCGAAAGAAGATATATACTTCACCCTGACGGTTTGAAGATAGGGAAAACGGTAATCTCGTCCAGATCGCAGGCTGCTTTGCATCCGGGCAATGCCATGCCTTTAAGCTGTATGCCCGGGGGTACGGTTGTCCATAATATTGAGATACTTCCCGGAAAAGGCGGAAAAATAGCGCGTTCGGCGTCAGGCTTCGCGCTTATAATGAGTAAAGATGATAATTACGCGGTTTTGAAAATGCCGTCGGGAGAAATAAGAAAAGTGTTTGTCACATCGCTGGCTACAGTGGGCAGACTTGATAACATAGAACATGCGGGAAAGAAATTCGGTTGCGCCGGCGCGAAACGCCATATAGGGAAAAGGCCTCATGTACGCGGCACGGCTATGAATGCTGTTGATCACCCGCACGGCGGCGGTCGCGGACGGAGCCACGGCGGAAATGTACCCAGGTCTCCCAACGGTATTCCCGCAAAGGGCTTTAAGACGAGAAACCCCAAGAAAGCTTCGGGGGCTTTGATAATATCCAGAAGGAAAAAGAGGAAATAAATGAGCAGATCAACCAAAAAAGGCCCTTATGTTGATGATCGTTTGCTTGTAAAGATCGCCAAGCACAGAAAGGAAGGCAAGAAGCAGCCGATAAAAACATGGGCGAGATCTTCCGTTATTATTCCCGACTGGGTGGGGCTGACTTTTCAAGTGCATAACGGAAAAAAATTTGTACCGGTGTATATTTCCGAAGCCATGGTCGGATACAGGCTGGGTGAATTTTCGCCGACGAGGTTTTTCAAGGGTCATGGTGTGGGAAAAAGAGACGCCGTCGCTCTTGCTAAATAGAAATTATGGAATGTAAAGCAATATTAAAACATGTGAGATTGTCACCTAAAAAGATACAGCGCTATCTTAATATGGTTAGAGGCGCCGATATAGAAATGGCAGTCGCGAAACTTGAGACTAAAAAAACTCCGGCGGCTATAGCGATAAAGAAGCTTATAAATTCCGCTGCCGCGCAGGGTTCGGGAAAACTGTTTGTGAAAACCATATTCGCAACCCCCGGACCGGCTCTTAAAAGAATGAGGCCGGGGCCTTTTGGACGAGCTAATATGTATAAAAGAAGGTCAAGTCATATAACGGTGGCTTTGTCTGAAACGGAGAAGAAGAAATGATAAGAATAAATTTAACAGGAGCGGGGAGATAGCATGGGCCAGAAGATTCATCCTTACGGTGTCAGAATAGGCATCAACAGAAACTGGGTCAGCCGGTGGTTTGTGAAAAGGGGTGCGGCGGAATCCATTATGGAAGATGTCAAAATAAGAAAAACTATAGAGTCCAAACTCGGCCGCTCGCAGATTTCAAAAGTGGAGATTGAGAAAGCTTCCAATCAAATAGTGATAACGGTTCATACCGCCAGGCCCGGCCTGGTCATCGGTCAGAAGGGTGTTACCATTGACGCGCTTCGCGAAGATATTGCTTTGGCAATAGGTAAGGAAGTAAAAATAAATGTCGCTGAAATTAAGCAGCCTTTTCTTGACGCTCAGATAGTTTCCGAGATGGTGGCGGTGCAGCTGGAGAAGAAGATGCCGTTTCGCAGCGTATGCAAGCGCATGATTAAAAACATAATGAGCGAGGGCGCTCTCGGCGCGAAGGTAATGGTTGCCGGCCGTCTCGGCGGAAACGAAATAGCCAGAAAGGAATGGTTCAAGGATGGAAGCGTTCCTCTTCAATCGCTGGCGAAAAATATTGACTACGGATTTTCCAAAACCTATACCAAATATGGCATTATAGGCGTTAAGTCATGGGTGCATAAAAAAGATGAAATAAGCCGAACCGCCGTTAAAACGGGCGCGGTTGTTGAAGCCTCTGATGAATCCGCGGCGCCTGTGTCCGAAGGAGCCGTTTTAGGCGCGGCACCCATTGCGAAAGTATTGAAAGTTAAAGTTGCAGATGTTGCGAAAGAGGATGATTAAAAAATAATGCTTGCCCCGAAAAAAGTTAAATACAGAAAGATGCAGAAAGGCCGCATCCGCGGCGTGGCGACGCGCGCGGTAGGTGTATCATTCGGAGAATGGGGACTGAAATCTTTGGAAGCCAAGCAGATAACAGCCAGGCAGATAGAGGCCTGCAGGATAGGATTGGTTCGAAGTGTTAGAAAAGCGGGAAAAATATGGTTAAGGCTTTTTCCCGATAAGCC